>JAWOHJ010000236.1:0-13691 GCA_046485225.1 Lutibacter sp.
TTGGGAGCAGGAGGTCGCAGGTTCGAATCCTGCCACCCCGACAAATGGTTTGAAGAAAATTTATTTTCCGAAAATTATTTAAAGCTTTTGTAGAAAGCATTGCTTTTTACAGCATAAAGTTTATGGATTATTAAAGGAATCCTAATGGTCGCATAGCTCAGCTGGATAGAGCACCTGCCTTCTAAGCAGGCGGTCGAAGATTCGAATCCTTCTGCGATCACAACACAACCTACTAAATTTTAGTAGGTTGTGTTGTTTTTAAAGGTTTTTGTTTTTCTACTAAAATCCATTTGCATAAAATTTCAAATTCTTATAGACGCTTAAATTTAATTTTTTTTATAAATATATACTCTTCTTATATTTGACATAGGTTTTATAATACACCAGGTTCTTATGCAGACTATATGGTACGTTTTGAAGTTTAGCTGTTGAAAGAGTATTTTTTTAAATACTAGAAAGCTGTTGATTTTCTTTCAATTACTTTGGTTGGCAATACAATCGTTTTATATTTAAATTCTTTGCATTTTTTATGCGCTTTAATTTCTTTAAGTAACAATTTCAATGCTTTTTTTCCCATTTCAAAACCAGGCTGATCAATGGTGCTTAAAGAAGGTGTAATAACAGAAGCCATAAACCAATTACTAAAACCAATTATAGCAATTTGATCGGGTATTTTAACGCCAACTTCATTAAAATAAGCCACAACCCCAATACCGACAAGATCAGTTATTGCGAAAATCCCATCAACATCCTTATGTTCAGTATAAATTTTCTTTGCAAAATTATAACCTTCATCAAAATTTACTTTTTCACAGGTAAATACAATTGATCTATCAAATTTCATATTATAATCTTCCAATGCTTTTTTATACCCTAAATAACGATCAATGGAATTTTGAGGGTTTAATGGTCCTCTTATATGGGCAATTTTCTTACAGCCACATTTAATTAAGTGTTCTGTTGCAGCATATCCCGCATCTCTGTCATCAATAACTACTTTTGAGCAGTCTATTAATTTCGAAATTTTATCAAATAAAACCAAAGGAGTGTTATTTGCAATAACTTTTTTTAAATGATTTAAATTAGTTGTGTTATTAGATAAAGACATCAAAATTCCATCAACCCTTTTACTCAATAATAAATCTATTTGCTTTTTTTCAAGTTCCTCAGATTCATTCGACTGTAAAATAATGACCAAATAGCCTTTTTTTTCAGCTTCTTCAATGATGGCATTTACAATATTGGAAAAGAAGTGGTGAACAATCTCAGGGATTATTAGGCCGATAATTTTTGATTCTTTAGTTCGAAGGTTTACAGCAAAAGAATTTGGTCTGTAATTCAATTGCTCCGCAAGTTTTAAAACCGCAGCCTTCGTTTTTGGACTCACATCTGAATAATTTTTTAAGGCTTTTGATACTGTTGCAATTGAAATACCTAACTCTAAGGCAATTTCTTTTAAGGTAGCTTCTTTCATCTGTATAAATTTAATTTTTTAGCAGTAACAGATGCTGTTCACTGATAATCATACCTTTATGTGTCACGTTATACAATGCTTGGTTCATTTTGTAAAATTAAATAAAATTATTTATAAATCGAAAACGTTTTCGGTAAAATCGAAAACGTTTTCGGTTATATTTTAGTAATTAAATGTATAGTTAGTTTTTACATTCGAATTATTAATCAAATTTAATAACTTTAATATTATGAAAAAACTATTTTTACTTAAGCGGAATTATATTTTTATATTTTTCTTAGCTATTTCCAGTGTTGCTTTTTCGCAAACAAAAAGTATTTCAGGAATTATAAACGATGCTTTTGGTGAACCACTGCCGGGAGTAAATATCTCACTAAAAGGTACTTCGATAGGAACTACGTCTGATATGGACGGGAAGTATATAATAACTAATTTAGAAAGTGGAGATTTCACTATTGAAGTTTCTTATGTTGGTTTTAAAACTTTTACAAAAGCAATCACAATTCAGAATGAGGATGTAGCTGTAAATGTTGTTTTAAATGAAGATGTTATGTCTTTAGATGATGTTATGATAACGGGTGTAACAAATCCTCGTTCGAAAATTGAGTCAAGTATATCTGTTACAACATTAAAACCAAATTTAATAGCACAATCTTCACCAAGATCAACCGCTGAAATATTTAGAACAATTCCAGGAATAAGAACAGAATCTTCAGGTGGAGAAGGAAATACCAATATTTCTGTCAGAGGAGTGCCAATTTCTGCAGGAGGATCAAAATATTTACAATTACAAGAAGATGGTTTGCCCGTACTTTTATACGGTGATATTTCTTTTGCTACGGCTGATATTTTTTTAAGAGCCGATCAAAATATTGCTAGAATTGAAGCAATAAGAGGTGGTTCAGCTTCAACGCTTTCAAGTAATTCTCCAGCTGGTATCATAAATTTTATCAGTAAAACTGGTGAAATAGAAGGTGGTGGTGCCGCAACAACCGTTGGTTTAGATTACAACAGTTTAAGAACCGATTTTGATTATGGATCTCCAATTGGTGAAGGAGTTTCTTTTCACGTGGGCGGTTTTTACAGACAAGGTGAAGGCGCAAGAGATGCTGGATATTTAGCAAATAAAGGTGGTCAAATTAAATTAAATTTAACCAAAAGATTTGAAAATGGCTATGCAAGAGTATATTATAAATACTTAAATGATAGAGCTGCTGCCTATATGCCAATGCCAATAAAAGTTACAGGAACAAATAGCAATCCAACTTGGGGTAATATTGAAGGTTTTGATACTACAACTGGCGCACAACACAGTTCGTATTTATCACAAAACTTCGGTTTAGATGCTGCTGGAAGTCCAAGAAATGCAAATGTTAGTGATGGAATGCACCCTGTTTCAAATGCAATAGGTACCGAATTTTCATTCAATTTTAAAAATGATTGGAACGTCAATAATAAAACCAGAATGTCATTTAATAATGGACGCTTTATTGCTCCTTTTACTGCTGGCGTTGGTTCTGTTTCAAACATGGTAGCAGCTGTTGGTGCATTTAACGGAGATGATGTTACTGGCGCAACAGTTACAAATGCTATTACAGGCGATGCTTTCAGCAACCCTAATGGTTTGGCGCAAACAATTATTATGTTTGATACTGAGTTGGAGAATTTCAACAACTTTGTAAATGATTTTAAAATAACAAAGTCTTTTGAAATTGTTGATTTAACAGTAGGTTATTTTAAAGCAAACCAAAATATTGAAATGTCTTGGTTGTGGAATACGTATTTAATGGAAGTTGACGGAAGTGATGCAGCTCTTTTGGATGTTACATTGGCAGATGGAACAAAAATCACAGAGAACGGACAAGCTTCTTATGGTGCGGCTGCTTTTGGTAATTGTTGTCAGGTGAAATATAACGCCAATTATGATATTAGTGCTCCATATGCTGCAATTACATTAAAAGCCAGTCCAAAATTTACAATTGATGCAAGTTTGCGTTATGATAACGTAAAAGTAAACGGTTCAGGGTTAGGAGGCGTTCAATCTACAAATTTAGATGTAAATAATAATGGAACAATAGAACCTATTGAGCGTAGCGTTTCTGTAATCGACAATGCAAATCCACATCCGGTAAATTATGATTATGATTACGCTTCTTATTCATTGGGTGGTAATTTTAAATTAAACGATGAAACTGCAGTGTTTGGGAGATTTAGCCATGGTGCATCAGGTAAAGCAGATAGAATTATTTGGCCAGGTGATGCTCATACATCTGTTGGAAATCCAAAAGATTTATTAGATCAAGCAGAATTAGGTTATAAAAGAAAATTCGAAAATGCAGGATTATTCATCACAGGTTTTTATGCTTCTACAACTGAAGAAGCAGGTTTTGAAGCCACTACTCAAAATGTTCAAAAAAACGATTACAAATCAATGGGTGTTGAGCTAGAAGGGTCTTTAAAAATAAACAAATTTGATGTAAGAGGCGCATTAACATATACAAATGCAGAAATTACAGGTACAACTGACGGATCTAATGTTGGAAACAAACCTAGAAGACAACCTGACTTTATATTTAGTGTAATTCCAACCTATAATTTTGGAGGAAATAGTGAACACGTAATTGGAGCAAGCATTATAGGTAATTCAAAATCATACGCACAAGACAATAATGCTTTAGTGATGCCAGGGTATGCTTATATAAATATGTTTAGCAAAATAGCAATTACAAAAGGTTTCTCGGTTTCATTAAATGTTAACAATTTATTTGACACAATAGGTATTACGGAATCTGAAGAAGGTTCAATTACCGAAGGTCAAGATAATTATATTAGAGCAAGATCAATTTCAGGAAGATCATCTTCTTTGACATTTGCCTATAATTTTTAATTGGTTGAATTAATGTTAAGAAAACAGTCCTTCCTTTTTAGGGCTGTTTTTTTATAATTAGTAACCCCTCATTTCGAATTATAAAAAAATCTTAAGGCAATCAATAATATAGTAAAAGTTCACTTGTTAAAACATTGAATTGTAAATTCTAAGCAGAAAAAAATGAAGAACAAAATACAACTCATCACCTATATTGATAGATTAGGGTGCAAAAATATTAAAGACTTAAATTCTCTTTTCAAAAACGAATTTAAAGGACTTTTTGGAGGTTTACATATTTTACCTTTCTATTTTCCCATTGATGGTGAAGATGCAGGTTTCGATCCTATAGACCATCAATTAATTGATCCGAGGTTAGGTGATTGGAATGATTTACTTGAATTGAGCAAAGAGGTTGATATTATGGCCGACTTAATTGTGAATCACGTATCGGCAAAATCGGTTCAATTTCAAGATTATATTCAAAAAGGAAAAGCATCTAAATACGCTTCCTTATTTTTAACTTTCGATACGGTTTTTCCAAACGGTGCAACCGAAGCCGATTTGTTATCGATTTACAGACCTCGTCCAAACTTACCATTCACCCTGGTTAAATTAAAGAATGGATCAACCAAATTAATTTGGACAACCTTTACCAGCAATCAAATTGATATTGATGTAAAAAGTGAAATTGGCATCCAATATTTAGAAGGAATTTTAGATACTTTTCAAAAAGGAGGCATAAAAATGATTCGTTTAGATGCCGCTGGATACGCCATAAAACAACAAGGAACATCTTGTTTCATGATTGATGAAACGTATCAATTTATTGATCAATTAACAGAAAAGGCGAAAGCAAAAGGAATTGAAGTATTGGTTGAAATTCATTCCTACTACAAAACACAAATTGAAATTGCAAAAAGAGTGGATTATGTGTACGATTTTGCTTTACCAGTATTGGTTTTAGACACCTTGTTCAATAAAAATGCATCAAGTTTAAAAAAATGGTTAGAAGTAAGTCCGCGTAATGCGATTACGGTGTTGGATACCCATGATGGAATTGGTATTGTAGATGTGGCGGCTGATGGTGACAAACCAGGATTGATTGAAGGAACTACTTTATCTAAAATTGTTGATCAAATGCATAGCAATAGCGCAGGAAGTAGTTTAAAAGCAACCGGAGCGGCAGCATCAAACTTAGATTTATATCAAGTGAATTGCACCTATTTTGATGCTTTAGGAAGAGACGAAAACGCTTATTTAATAGCAAGAGCCATTCAGTTTTTTGTGCCTGGAATTCCTCAAATATATTATGTAGGTTTATTTGCCGGTGAAAATGACATGGAATTGTTGGATAAAACAAATGTTGGAAGGGATATAAACAGACATTATTTTACTAAAAATGAAATTAAGGAACATTTAAAAAGACCTTTAATTAATGATTTAAAGGAATTAATGCTTTTAAGAAACAATCATCAGGCTTTTAATGGCGATTTTAATTTAATTGAAACTTCAGATAATGTGCTAAACATAAAATGGACAAATAATAACCATTCGGCTGAACTTCTTGTTGATTTAACTACAATGAAAATGCAAACCAATTTTTCATTATAAATATAAGTTTAGCGACTATAAAAGTAATATTATTTAATTTTATACAAATTAATACCATGAAAAATCAGCAAATACAATCAGCCGATTACAATCAAAAAAACATTAAATGGCTCACTTACCTTATGTTTATGATGTTTGCCATGACAACCGATGCGGTGGGTGTTATTATTCCTGAAGTAATGAAGGAATTTAATTTATCGATGACGGCTGCCGGTTTATTGCACTATGGTCCTATGACGGCCATTGCTTTGGCAGGTATTTTTCTTGGTTTTTTAGCCGATAAAATAGGTCGTAAAAAAACCATTATTATAGGGTTGGCTTTATTCGCCGTAAATTCATATTTGTTTTTATTGGGCAACACCTTCGGTTTTTTCTTAGTGCTTTTAATAATTTCAGGTGCTGCCATAGGCATGTTCAAAACAGGTGCATTGGCTCTTATTGGTGATATGTCAAAATCAACCAATGATCATACATCTACCATGAATGTAGTTGAAGGTTTTTTTGGAATAGGTGCAATTATTGGCCCATTTTTAGTCAGCTATTTTCTTACAAGAAATGTAGATTGGAAATGGTTATATGTGGTGGCCGCTACCTTATGCGTTGTCTTAATCATTATTGCCTTTTTTGCAAAATATCCTGACACTAAAAAATCTACTGAAGAGCCGATAAATATAAAACGGACTTTGAATATGGTGAAAGATAAGTATGCATTTGGTTTCTCAATGGCAGCTTTTTTATATGTGGCAGTTGAAGCTGCAATTTATGTTTGGATGCCCACTTTAATAGCTGGTTATGATGGAAGTTTTATGTTTATTGCGCTATATGCTTTACCAATATTCTTTGTTTTACGTGCAGGCGGACGCTTTTTAGGAGCTTGGATGTTAGAACGTTTTGATTGGACCGTTGTGATGGCAATTTCAAGTTTTATCATATTATTGTGTTATGGATTTAGCTTTTTAAACGAATCAGCAACGGTTATATTATTGCCGCTTTCAGGTTTGTTTATGTCTGTTATTTACCCAACGATCAATTCAAAAGGAATTAGCTGTTTTCCAAAAAGCAGTCACGGTTCTGTAGCCGGAATCATTTTGTTTTTTACAGCTGCAGGAGCCGCAATTGGACCTTTATTAATGGGTGTAATTAGTGATTTGTTTGGATCAAATGCAAAGTATGGTTTTATGCTAGCAACATTATTCTCAGCAATATTATTTATTGGTTTCTTGTTGAATATGATTTTTAAACCAACACAATTTCGTATTGCTCAATTAAATGAAAGTGAATATATAAATTTGAGAAATTTATAATGGCTGATAGAAAAATTAAAGGAGTTTGTTTTGGAGAAATTCTGTTTGATGTTTTTCTTGAACACAAAAAAATTGGCGGAGCACTTTTAAATGTGGCTTCAAGAATTAAATCTTTAGGAGGAGATATTTCTATTATTAGTTCCGTTGGCAGCAATAGCAACGGTAGAGAATTAATTGCTTGTATAAATGATTTAGGAATTAATACAAAAACCATTGAAATAAAAAATGAGTACCCAACAGGAATGGTGAATGTGATTTTGAATGAAAAAGGAAACGCATCCTATGATATACATTACCCTTCCGCTTGGGATAAAATAGAACCTTCGGTTTCAAATACATCAATTGTTGAAGAAGCTGATTTTTTTGTATATGGCAGTTTGGCATCAAGAGATGCTGTTTCACGAAATACATTAAAGCAATTATTAGAGGTTGCTAACTACAAAATTTTTGATGTTAATTTAAGAGTTCCCCATTACACTCAAAAAACTTTAATAGATTTAATGAATGCCGCAAATTTCATAAAATTTAACGATGATGAGTTATTTGAAATTGCCGGCTATCTTAAGTCAACGCATAAATCGCTGGAGCAAAATATAAAATTTATTGCAAAAGAAACCAATACAGAGGCCATTTGTGTTACACTGGGGTCTCATGGCGCAGTATTGTATTGGGAAAATAAATTTTATCATAATTGCGGATTTAAAGTAAAAGTAATTGACACAGTAGGGTCTGGAGATTCATTTTTAGCCACTTTAATTTATAAATTATTTACGGATAAAGATGCTCAAATAGCTATTAATTTTGCTTGTGCAGTTGGTGCAATAGTTGCTCAAAGTGAAGGAGCGAACCCAATAATTTTAGAGGAAGATATATTGAGGTTTATAGGTGAGGATATCAATTAAAGTGAATATTCAGTATATTTCAAATCGGGCCTTTACACTAAATTAATCTTGCTGCATTCAAATTTTTCTCAATTCCTTTTTACCGCTTTTTTGTGCTTTTTTTAAGCGTTTTTTCCAGACCACAAATTGGACTTATTAAGACCGAGTGTTATAGTCACTGTAACACTACTGTAACACTATCTATGGAGTATCTATGGAGTATCCCCCCTGTATCCTCCCTTGAGCCTCCACTATGACTGGTGTTGTGCCCGCCAAAAAACGCAAAATGACTCGTCCTTAAATAACTATTCAGGTTGGCAAATAAATCCTATTATAGCTATACAATTATAATTTTTAATCCTAAATATACTATACATCTGCTTGACCCGTCCTAAAATTTTATTTTTGACGATTCTCTTTATTAATTTACGATTTTTGAATTACGATTAACGATTGACCATTTTTAAAGATTAACAGCAAGGGACGCTAAGAAAAACGCAAGGAACGCAAGGAAACTAATGGCTTTACCTTTTGCTGGCCGTGGATTTTTGAATTACGATTTTGAATTTTGGATTTTGAATTTTATATTTTTAAAAATTTAACCGCAAGGAACAAGGAAATCATTTGCTTTGGCCTTTATGGTGCGAAAGACCATGTTATTTGTCGATTTTTTCGATCAAATTTTAACATTAGGGTTATAGACACGATATCATTCCTATAATGCTTAAAAGTTAACCCCTAACTATACCGTAAGTATCCCGTACTTTGACCGTAAGTATCCCCCAAGGATCATAACCAGTGACTCGTCCTAAAATAACGATACCCGTTATTAACTAAATCCTGTTTTGGAGGTACAAATCAGCTTTTTTTATTATAATTCTTAACCCTAAATTCGATATAAAACAGCTGTTTAATTTTGAATTCTGATATGATTTTGAATGGCCCAAAATCACTGCATAATTATTGATTGCTCATCCGCTTCCTTTTAGTTAGTTCCTTAACCTGTATTTAAGGTGATGCTTTTCATCTAATAAAAGTTGTATGCGTAAAAGTTAAACTTGATTAGCTTTAATCAAACTTCAGCTGATAAGAGATAGCAAGGTTAAAAAGTTCCAATTTTCACTCCATAAAATTAACAGCCTTTTATAAGAGTTTCTTTAATTTTTAGTTTTTTTCAAATCTTTTATTGTTTTAAAATTTATTTATATATATTTGCAAGTGTAAAATAAACACTTATAAATTATACCGAGGTTAATCTTTCTATTTACAAGTAAATTAAGGTGTTAACAAATTATAAGTTTTTCAAATTATCGCCTATCTATTGGCTATTTTTTGAAATGTTTAAAAATATTAAATGCTTTTAAAAGCATCCCTATTTCATAAAATTTAAAATGAATCAAAAGATGAAGAAAACAATTGATCAGTTAGCGGCAGATAATATAAGAGCGATTGCCATTTCAATGGTAGAAAAAGCAAATTCGGGCCACCCGGGCGGTCCAATGGGTGGCGCTGACTTTATGCATATTTTATATTCAGAATATTTAAATTTTGATCCAACTGAAATGGATTGGGCTTTCAGAGATCGTTTCTTTATGGATGCAGGGCATTTATCTTCCTTAATGTATGCGCAATATTATCTGTTGGGAAATTATAAAAAAGAGGATGTGCAACAGTTCAGGCAATGGGGTTCTGTGACGCCTGGCCACCCTGAAGTTGATGTGCAAAGAGGAATCGAAAACACTTCCGGTCCTTTGGGTCAGGGGCATACAATGGGCTTAGGTGCTGCCATTGCAGCGAAATTTTTGGATGCAAGATTTAGGGATATGTTTGACCACAAAATAATTGGGTTTATTTCCGATGGTGGCGTACAGGAAGAAATTTCACAAGGCGCCGGGAGGATAGCCGGACATTTAGGACTGAACAATTTTATTTTGTTTTACGACTCCAATGATGTGCAACTTTCTTCCATGACCGATGAAGTTACTTCAGAAGACACGGCAAAAAAATATGAAGCTTGGGGTTGGAAAGTAACCACGATTGATGCACACAATCACACTCAAATTAGAACAGCCTTGGATGAGGCCTACCAGGAATTGGAAAAACCAACTTTAATTATTGGAAAAACAATTATGGGAAAAGGATGTGTCACTGCGAAAGGTGAAATGTACGAAGGGCATTGCGAATTGCACGGAAAACCAATAGGCGACACAGGAGCAGATTATGAAAAAACATTGTTAAATTTAAGCGCGAATCCTGTAAATCCTTTTGATATTTACGATGAAGTTAAAGCGCATTACGATAAAGTTTTAATTCGAAAAACAGCAGAATCAGCGAAAAAGAAGGAAAAAATAGCAGCCTGGAAAAAGGAAAATCCTGTATTGAATGAAAAAATGCAGCTATTTTTATCAGGCAAATTGCCGAAATTAGATTTTGGAAATATTGAACATAAACCCAATATTGCTTCAAGAGAAGCATCTGCCAATGTGCTTGCTTATTTGGCAACTCATGTGGAAAATATGATTGTTTCTTCTGCTGATTTGTCTAACAGTGATAAAACAGACGGTTTTCTTAAAAAGTCTTCTGTTTTGAAAAAAAATGATTTCAGCGGTGCCTTTTTACAGGCAGGTGTTGCGGAACTTACAATGACAGCTATAGCCAATGGAATTGCGCTTCACGGAGGTGTTATTCCTGTAGTGGCAACATTTTTTGTCTTTTCAGATTATATGAAACCTGCCATTCGTTTGGGTGCAATTCAGGAGCTTCCTGTAAAATATATATGGACTCATGACGCTTTTCGCGTAGGCGAAGACGGACCAACGCACCAGCCTATTGAACAGGAAGCGCAGATTCGCTTGTTGGAAAAAGTGAAAAATCATTCCGGAAATCAAAGTTTTTTAGCGCTGCGTCCTGCCGATTCGGCAGAGACAGCTGTTGCCTGGAGTATGGCTATGGAAAATACTAAAACTCCTACAGGTTTGATATTGTCCAGACAAGGAATTAAAGACATTCCTGCGATAGGCAGCGCAAGATATTCCGTTGCATCATTGGCAAAAAAAGGGGGGTATTTGGTTAAAGAAACCAAGAATCCCGATATCACTTTAATTGCTAACGGTTCAGAAGTTTCAACACTTTTGGAGGCTGCGGCTTTAATAGAAAGCAGTGAAAGCATCAGCATCAACGTGGCTTCAATAATATCAGAAGGCTTGTTCAAGCAGCAAACAAAAAGCTATCAGGAAAGTATTGTTCCAAAAGGGAAACCTGTTTTTGGACTTACGGCCGGTCTGCCAATAAATCTGGAAGGTTTGATTGAAGACAGCGGAAAAATTGTGGGTCTGGACCATTTTGGGTATTCGGCGCCTGCAATGGTATTGGATGAAAAATTTGGATTTACGCCGCAACAGGTTGCCACAGAAATTATCAACTATTTTAAAGCATATTAATTAATATATAAAAAAAACAGCAACACATGAAATTTTTTATTGATACCGCAAATTTATCAGAAATTAAAGAAGCTTACAGTTTGGGCGTTTTAGATGGCGTAACCACAAATCCGTCACTGATGGCAAAAGAGGGAATTACAGGAGAAAGCAATATTATCAACCATTATCTAAAAATTTGTGAGTTGGTTGATGGTGATGTCAGTGCCGAAGTGATTTCAACAAATTTTGAAGGGATGGTTTCCGAAGGTGAAAAACTGGCAGCTTTGCATCCTCAAATTGTTGTAAAAATTCCGATGATTAAAGATGGAATAAAGGCCATAAAATATTTTTCTGATAAAGGAATCAGAACCAATTGCACGTTGGTGTTTTCTGCCGGTCAGGCATTATTGGCGGCAAAAGCAGGCGCCACGTATGTCTCTCCTTTTATCGGAAGATTGGATGATATTTCTACGGATGGACTTAAATTGGTTGAAGAAATCAGGTTGATATATGATAATTATGGTTATGAAACACAAATTTTGGCTGCATCGGTGCGCCACGTCATGCACATTATGAATTGCGCACAAATTGGTGCAGATGTGATTACGGCACCATTAAGCGCTATTGAAGGATTGCTGAAACATCCTTTAACAGACAGTGGTCTGGCAACATTTTTAGCCGATTACAATAAAGGAAATAAATAAAAACTTATTCCATAAAAAACACCCTTTATATCAAATTAAAGGGTGTTTTTTTATAATTGGGGTTGCTTAAAGATTTAAAGAGAAATTCTGGGATGATTTCTCTTCGTATTTTTCCTGGTCAAATTTATACAGATATGATCCTTTTCTTGACGACTGCATATCTTTCTCTTCCAGCTTTACCAAAACATCCAAAGAGTTTATTTTACTGATGAAATTTCTTTTGTCGAGTTTTTTGCTTAAAATGGCCTCATACAATTTTTGGAGTTGGCGCATGGTGAATTTTTCGGGCAATAATTCAAATCCAATTGGCTTTGTCGCGGTTCTGTAGCGCAGTCTGCTGATAGCACGTCTGACCATACGGTCGTGGTCAAAAATTAACTTTGGAGCATCATCAACACCAAACCATTTTGCGTCATAATCCTGGTTTAATTCCTCGGTATGGTTTTCAACATTAATTAAAGCATAGTAGGCTACTGAAATGGTTCTTTCAACAGGGTCACGATCAACTTCGCTAAATGCGTAAAGCTGTTCCATATAAATATTTTGAAAACCTGTAAGGTGATTTAATATTCTTGTCGCAGCATCATTCAAATTTTCACTTTTCTTTAAAAATCCGCCAATCAAAGACCACTTGCCCTTTTCAGGTTCAAAATCTCTTTTTATCAACAAAATCTTTAGATCTTCTTTATCAAATCCGAAAATGATACAATCCACCGCGAGTAAAACCTTGTCTTCAGTTTCGTAACTGTTTAACATATAGTTATTTTTAGGCGAAGATAGGAACTTCCCTAAAATTTTCATAATTTTCAGAGCACTGTTTTTCGAATAAGTGTTAAAATCACATTTTTTAACAAAATAATTAGGATATGTGAAAATAATTTAATTATTTTACAAATGTATAATGTACACTTATTAATTAATTTAAATGAAATCAGTATGATGACAACCAAACAATTATTTTTTAACTACAAATTGTTTTTGCCAAAAAAAGTATGGCTTGTAGCAATAGTAGTTATGCTAATTTCTACTTATAATCTTTCTGCCCAGCAAGCTAAGGTTATTTCAGGAATTGTAACGTCAGTAAAAGAAGGAACTCCATTACCTGGAGTAAATGTTCTTATTAAAGGAACAGCTACAGGTGTTGTAACCGGCTTTGATGGACAATTTTCAATAAATGCTTCATCGAACAATGTACTAGTTTTTACCTATGTTGGTTTTCAAAATAAGGAAATTACTGTAGGAAATCAAACACAAATTAACGTTTCACTGACTGAAGACACAACTTCATTGGATGAGGTGGTGGTTGTAGGATACGGAACACAAAGAAAATCGGACTTAACAGGAGCAGTGAGTATTGTGGATGTTAATGCAGCCAAGAAAACGGTTTCCTATGATGTTGGTAAAATGCTTCAAGGCCGTGTTGCCGGAG
>JAWOHJ010000033.1:0-11336 GCA_046485225.1 Lutibacter sp.
TCCTTTTCTTCTTTGTGTAGCTTAATTTTTCTCTGTGAAACTTTGTGTTATAGCGTAATGGCACAAAGACACACAGAGATAAAACACGAAGCTTCACAAAGTTATTCCCTTATAAATTTATAACGAAAACTTATTTAATAGCAATTTCAAAAGCTCAATTTGTTTTTTACAAATCAAACTTATAGGTTAAACCGCCCAAAATTTGCAAGGTTTGCACCTGATAATTTAAAAATCGGTAGTATTTTTCGCCTAGCGCATTGTTGATTTTCGCAAATACAGTGAGTCTGTCTGAAAAGTTATAACCGCCATTCAGATTTAAATCCATATGGGATTCATTTGTTACGATGCTACCATTTTCAGCTAAAAGCCCGAAAGGAATTACAAAATCTTCGGTTTCGCCGTTGTAAAATAATTTTGCGCCCGCAAACCAATCTTTATTTTGATAATCGGCTGAAATGGTTCCCGTCATTTTTGGTGTATTCCAAGCTTCTAAAAGTGTTTCAACAGTGTGATGTGCATAGTTAACTGTACCAGTAAAGTTAAATTCTTTGGAAGCGTCAATGGTTATTTCTCCAAAAAAGCCTAAAGTTTTAACGTTGTCGTAAACCACGCCAAATGAATTTCCGGCTTCATAGCCTTTTTCAACAGGTATAGTTCCGTCTGTTTTTGTTTGATTTTGAATAAAAAACGGTTTATTTTTTTCAGAAGTATGGCTTACATTAAAGTTATAGCCAATATTAGAAGCCAATTTTCCTTTTGTGCCAACGTATGCCCTGTATTGTTTGTCGGTTTGCTGAATATCTAACGTTGGAGAAACAAACGGATTTTCTTCAGCAAAACTTTTATAAGAATTTTGCTCTAAATCACCCGTTATACCGGCAACAACTGTCAACACTTCATCAATCATTTTAAAGGAAGTGGTAACATTTGGATAGGCAAAATAGTCGCTGCTTTTATGTTCTAAATCATTCACATAATACAGTTTTGCGCCTAAATTAAGCGTAAAACTTTCTCTGACAATTTCTAAATTCGGACTGAAACCCAGATTTAAAAAACTGTAATTTACATCATTGCCGTCGTTGTAACTTTGCTTAAATCGGCCAGAAATAAGATCGACTAAAAATTCTCCATTGATCTTTTCCTTCGAAATAGGAAATTCCAATGTTGGTTTTACCAGCAAGCGAATTTCATTGCTGTTATAATCGTCTGAAAAATTCACGATTTCAGCAGAGGCACCTCGAAAAAAGGAGTCTTCAAAGTTTACTTTTCCGCCTCCATAAACTGTTTTATAAATTTGTTCTTCATTTATCGGTGCAATAAAAGCATCGCTATACGAGATATCATTCGACAAACCATAAAAATTTTGTTTTTTCAACTGGGAACCTGCGTTAATTTGAAAGTTGTAATCGCGGTCAAATTGTTTGTAATAAACGTCAATTTTTGAGTCTGAAAAATTATCATCAAGCAGTACATCTTTAATGCCTCCAACTGATGAAATGTGGTTTAAAAATATTCCGAAGTTGTTGTTTTTTTTGTCTCCAAAGTTCATAAAAGCATCAAGAAACGGAGTGTTGAAATTGCCATATCCAGCAGAGATATAATTTTCATAAAAACGTTCTTTTGGAGCTCTCGCGATACTTTGTGCTTTTCCTTTTGAAGGTGAAAAAGTGGAGGCCACAGGAACTGAAAAAATGCTGTAGCTCACCTTTTCTTTTGCCAGGTTTTTTGTTTCATTTTCTATATTGGGATTCGATTTAATCTTAAACGCATCTGTAATAGTTGGCGCATAAGGCTTTTCAACAGTAATTTCCTCAGTTTTTAAGGTGTCTTTTTTCTTTGTTATCTGAGAAAAGGCTACGCTAGTCACTAAAATGAAGAATGAAGTTATAAGGAGTTTATGATGCATCGCTATTATGGTGTTTATCGTTTAATTGTTTATTTGTTTCCCTTCAGCTTCGCTTAGGATGCCAAATTGTGTGATTGTTTATTCGTTTATAAATTAATTTTGAATTGACTCATTGGTTTTGGCCTGTTCCATTTTAATTTTAGCAAGTGCTGCGGAGGCTTCTTCAACCACATCGCTAAACTGCGTAAAGTTTTTAATTACGCTTTCCAAAATATAAGTGGCTTGGTAAGCATCTTTTAATTTGTAATTGTTATCGGCCATCAGCACCAATCCTTTTGCTCCCCAATATTTGAAAGCGGAGTATTCCGCAGCAATTTTTTGGACAATCTCGCTTGAAACTTTATAGTTTCCATCTTTGTTTTCAAAATAGGCGCTGTAATACAAGGCTTCTGCTTTTAACTCACCAGAGGCAATTTTTTCAACGGTCGCATAGGCATTTCTGGCTTTGGTTTCGTTGTTTGTTTTAATCGCAGAGCGTGCAATAATGATATGTGCATCAGATTTTATACGGTCTTCTAATTTATTATTCCGCAAAACCAATTCGGCATAATCCACAGCCTTGCTGTAATTTTTAGCGGCATAATAACCTTTCATTAAGTTTGATTGTGCAAAAATAGTATTCTGCGGCAAGTTAGCTTCACTTTCCAATCGTTCCAATAAAGGAATGGCCTTTTCCCAATTGTTATTTTGTAAATAAATTAAAGACAAACGCGAAAGTGCGTCCTCGGTAAACTCGTTGTGAGGCTGATTTACAACATAATTATAATTTGAAATGGCATCGGAATGTTTATTGTCCGAAAATAAAGATTGTGCCAAATAGAAATTGGCATTTAAAGCGTGTAAACCGTTTGGAAAACTTATCAGGTATTTTTTGAAGCTCTCAATCGCTTTTTTATGGTTGTTTTGCAAGTATTGTTTTTCGGCAGATTCATAAGTGTCATTGTCCAATTCCGCATTGGTTACATTAACAAAACCTACTGTTTTTACCCAAGAGGCATATTCATCAACGCGGCCTAAATCAACATAAATTTGTCGTGCATTTTTAACCGCTTGTTTGGCGTCGGCAGAATTTGGGAACTGTTGCACCACGGCTTTATAGGTAGTTAAAGCTTGGTCATTTTTATTGCTGTTGTAAAAAATTAGTCCTTTTTTAAGCATGGCTTTTGAAACCAGCGGACTTCTTTTAAAATTTGTAATAAGTTTGTCATAATTTTCTACGGCCAATTCATTCTGACCTTTTTCGAGGTATGAATTCCCCAAAACATAATAAGCATCGTCTTTATAGCCAGATTTTGTCGATGAATTTAAAAAGGCATTCAATTCCTTTATTTTGGCATTTTCGTTGCCTGTAAGTCCGTAGCTTATTGCTTTTTGAAATTGCGCGTAATCAGCATCAATTCCTTTCATTTCAATGGCTTTACTATAAAATTCAATAGCATTTTTATAGCTGCTGGTTACAAAATAGCCATCACCAATTCTTAAATACGTGTCGTTTTTTCTAACGGCGTCATCCATATTTTTTGCATTGTATTTTTTGAAGGCTTCAATGGCATTACCATAGTCTTTTTGTTTAAAATAGGCATAACCTAAGTTGTAATACAATTCATTAAATTCGGGCGTTTTTGATGCTTGAGCATTTGAAGCGAATTTTTGAAAATCTGTTGCAGCTTCTCTAAAATTGTTCAAAAGATAATTTGATTCGGCTTTCCAATAAGTTGCTCTTGCAGTAACATTGGCATCTAACGGTGCGGAAAGTGAATTTTCAAAACTCTCTTTTGCCAAATCGTAATTTCCTTCAGCAAAAAGTTCGGTGCCTCTATAAAATGCCACTTTTTGAAAAAGAGCACGTTCTTTGGAACTTTTTTTGTCTTTTAAATAGTCCAAAGCACCTTTATAATCTTTTGAAGTAATGTAGGCGCTGATAATTAATTCGTTGATTTCATTTCTTGATGTTGAATTTGGATACAAATCAATATATTCTTTTAAAACATCAGGAACGCTTTTGTACGGATTTCCAATTTCGTAACTTATTTTGGCATAATTTAACCAGGCATCTTTTTGAATTTCAGGTTCAAACTGCATTTGAGAAGCATTTCTGAAAGCATTTAAAGCTTCTTGTTTTTTGTCTTGCTTTAAGTAACATTCCGCCAAATGATAGTACGCGTTTTGCGCAACAGCGTTGTTTCCGCCAATTATTTTATTGAAATTGTTAATGGCATTTTCATAGTCTTTTTGTTTAAAATAGGCATATCCCAATAAATAATAATCGGTATTGTTCCATTTGCCTTTTTGTCCTTTATAATTGTTTAAATGAGGAATTGCTTCTTCAAACTTTTGAAGATTGAAATAACTTTCGCCCACTATTTTTGAAATTTCAGAATGCTCAATTCCTTTAGATTTTGGCAGCAAAGGCAAACCATTTTCAATGGCTTTGTCAAAATTTCCCAATTTAAAATTCATATCAGCCAAATAATAAGAAACATCAGTTTTAAATGAAGAGTTATCCACCACTTCACCTAAATAGGTTTTTGCAGTTTCATAATCATCCTGATTGTAAGCGATATAGCCATAATAATATTTTGCCTGCTCACTATATGTTGGAGAATTCAGCAAATTTAAAAAATAGGGTTTTGCTTTTGCGTAGTTTTTGGTTGAAAATAAGGAGTATGCATAATTAAAATTATAATTTTCGTCTTCCCTTACTGATAAATTGGTAGGATTCACTTTTGCATACCATTTTGATGCAAGTCCATATTTTCCAACTTTAAAATAATAGTCGGCCACATCAATAGAAGCCCGGTTATTTTTTGAGCTGGTTGGATATTTATCAACAAATTCCTGCATTAATTCATCAGCATTAGGCTGTTCTAAACGAATGGCACTGTTCGCAATATAATAATCGCAATTGGCTTTCATTTCATCGGCATTGTCGAATTGCGATTTAATATCGATGAATTTTTCCTGGGCGGCTAAATAGGCTTTGTTTTGATATAATTCAACCGCGTGGTTATAAGCAGCGAGTGAGTTTGTATAAATGGTCGTTTGTTGTGCTGAAATTGTGAGTGTTGCAAGAAACACAACGAACGGAAGGACAATCTTTTTATAAATCATATTAATAAAAGTTGAAAGTTTTAACTATCATGTAATAACGCAATTTTTTTTTGAAATTGCCTTTACAAAAAATAATTTTTTTAACAAAGTTGTAACAAGAACTGTTCCCCGTTTGATGTTTTGGGAGATTGACTTCAAATACTATAAAAAGGGAAATATTATTAATTGCTTTAATGTTGATATTTTACTTTAAAATATCTAGTTTTGTCAAAAACAGCGCGTACTATGTCAGAAGTCATTCTTTCCTTACAAAATGCACAAATATATCAAAGAGAAAATTTGGTTTTGGCCGATGTTAATTTGCAAATTAACATGGGTGAATTTGTTTATTTAATTGGAAAAACCGGAAGCGGAAAAAGCAGTTTGATGAAAACCTTGTACGGTGATTTACCTCTGGAAAATGGTGAAGGAAGCATTGTTGGCTTTAATTTAAAAACCCTAAAAGAAGATGAAATTCCTTTTTTGCGCCGCAAACTTGGTATCGTATTTCAGGATTTTAAGTTGTTGAACGACAGAAATGTTGAAAACAATTTGATGTTTGTACTTAAAGCAACCGGATGGAAAGATACGGTGAAAATGAAAGCGAAAATCAATGAAGTTTTGCTAAAAGTTGGGATGGAAACAAAAGGTTTTAAAATGCCTTATTTACTATCAGGCGGCGAGCAGCAAAGAGTTGCCATTGCCAGAGCTTTGTTAAATGATCCGGATCTTATTTTAGCCGATGAGCCAACAGGAAATTTAGATCCTGCTACATCTGTGGATGTTTTAAATGTGCTGAAAGACATACATGACAGTGGAAAGACCATCTTGATGGGAACGCACGATTATGCTCTTATTTTAAAATTCCCTTATAAAACCATCAAATGTGAAGGTGGCGAATTGTTTGAAGTCGTTCAGCAGAAAAGCGCTCATTAAAAACGATTTCAACCTAATAGCTACTTATACCTCTATGGAAATTACCTTTCTTTTAAAAGTCAAATAATAAAGATTGACCATCAAAATAAATGTGTTTGTGATGATAATTGGGTAAGAAGTCTGCAACATAATTCCATAAGCCACAAAAATCACAGCACCTAAAGAATTTATAATTCTGAGGGTATTTAAATTTTTCATCGTAAATGAAATAATCAAGGCTAACGAGGCTGCGTACCCAACCCATTCTGTAATTGTAATTCCTAAAAGCATAGTTTGTGTTTATTTGAGCGGGCAAAGATACTTATAAAATTGGAATAGGAAAGTATATAAAAAAAGAAACCTCACTCAAGGAGAGTGAGGAAAATTGCTATGAAAAAGATGGTAAGCTATGAAACTTACCAACGCAAAGATACAAAATAAAGTTATCTGTCAAAAATAAATATGTTAAAATTTTGCAAATATTTTAGATTATTTTTTTCTGAATTTTGTTGATTTAGCCATTTTTCATTTTAAGCGATGTTTAGCTTTCATAAATTAAATACGTTAAGACAATTTTTATTGATAATTAGGTTGTTTCTTTTGAAACAATTCAACGCCAATTCCATTTATATTTGAGAAAATAACATTTCCATTTTCTAATTTCACGCCTGAAGCCACATCATTTATTAATAACAAAGCGCCATCCATGTCAACAAAATCAAGCATTGGCGTTAAATGCGCAATAGCTGAAATTCCTACTGAAGATTCGGTCATGCAACCGACCATGGTTTTTAATCCCAAAGATTTCGCTTTTGAAATCATTCTTTTGGCTGGTGTTAATCCGCCACATTTCATCAATTTTATGTTGATGCCATGAAAGTGATTGTAACATTTTTCAACATCACTTTCCACAAGGCAACTTTCATCAGCAATAATGGGCAAATAAGAATTGTCAAACACTATTTTAGCGCCTTTCCAATTGGTTGGTGCCAGAGGTTGCTCTATAAATTCTACGCCTAATTTTTGCAGTTCTATGGAGTTTTTAATGGTTTCGTTGACATTCCATCCGCAGTTTGCATCAATTCTAAAAGCGGCGTCGGTATGTTTTCTTAATTCAGTCACTATTTCCAGATCGTTTTTTGTGCCCAATTTAATTTTATAAATTGGCCAAGGCATTTCTTTCATCCTTGAAACCATATTATCTATCGTATCAATTCCAATGGTATAATTAGACTGTGGAATATTTTTCAATTCCAAGTTCCAATATTCATACAATTTGAGGCCTTTTTTGCGTGTGTATAAATCGGTGTAAGCTTCATCTAAAGCACACAATAAAAACATACTATCTTTGAAATGCGGGAACAAATATTCCCAATATGCTGAAGGTGTTTTGGTTGACTCGATTTCAACAATCTCGAGTTTTTGAATCAATTCTTTTTCAAATTCTTCAACAGTGGTATGGTAAAAAGGGTTTTCAGTTGCTTCTCCAAAACCTGAAAATCCATTTTCCTGAAGTTCTACAATGATTGAAGGAATCTCAGTTCTGGTGCCTCTTGAAATGGTGAAAGGATGTTTTAATTGTAATTTATAGGTTCGTATCAGTAGTTTCATTTAATTAAGGGCTTCTCTTAAAATAGTGATAGGGTGTTTGGAAATTCTTTTGGTTCCATCCATAATTTGGTGTCTGCAACTCGTTCCTGCAGCAGCAATAATTGTGTTTTGCTCGGTATTTCTAATTTTAGGAAACAAGGTGTCTTCACCAACTTGCATGCTTAAGTTGTAATGTTCTTTTTCGTAACCAAAAGAACCCGCCATACCGCAACATCCGGAATTTATAATGGTCACGGAATAATTTTTAGGAATTGAAAGTATTTTAAAAGTTGGTTCTGTGCTGCTCAACGATTTTTGCTGACAATGGCCATGAATTTTCAGTGTTTTACTTTTTGTGGTAAAAGATTGCGTAGCAATATTATTTTTTTCAAATTCCTGTTTGATAAATTCTTCAATGGTGAAGGTGTTTTCCGAAATATTTTTTGCAGTGGCTTTATCATCGGCCAATCTTAAATATTCATCCCTAAAAGTTAAAATGGCTGATGGTTCAATACCTACCAAAGGAGTTTCTTTAGTAATTAATTCATTAAAAAAGTTTACGTTAAAATTCGCAATTTCTTTTGCCTCATCCAAAAATCCTTTTGAAATAAAGCCGCGTCCGCTTTCCTCATGTTTGGTTACATTAACTTTATAACCCAATTTTGTAAGCAATTCAATCGTATCTATGCCAATATTGGCATCATAATAATTGGTAAATTCATCCACAAAAAGATAAATTTCTCCAAATTTGTGAGGTTGCTTTGTTAAACGATTTTCATTTTTTTGATACCATTTAAAAACAGTGGTTTTTGCCAATTTTGGAATGCTTCTTTCAGTGGCAATTCCAATGATTTTTTTAGTGATTTTGGTGTTTAAAATCAAGTTGGTTAAAGTAGGAGTGAGGCTTCCAAGTTTGTTGTATTTTACGTTATTGGCAAACAATTTAGTCCTGAATGGCACTTTATTTTCTTTGTAATATTGGTATAAAAATTCCGCTTTCAAGGCAGCGATATCCACATTGCTCGGGCATTCGCTGGCGCAGGCTTTACAACTTAAACACAAATCGAAAACATCATACAATTCTTTGTGGTTAAATTTATTTTCTTTTTCAGAATTGGTTAAAAATTCTCGCAAAGCATTGGCGCGTGCCCTTGTAGAGTCTTTTTCATTTCTGGTTGCTCTGTAACTCGGACACATCGTTCCGCCAGCCGATGGCAGTTTTCTGCAGTCGCCGGATCCGTTGCATTTTTCTGTGGCTCTTAAGATTCCTAAACTATCCGAAAAATCCTGAATGGTTTTTATTTCTGGTGCTGAACGGTCAATTTCATAGCGCAAGCTTTCGTCCATCGGAAAAGGATTTACAATTTTCCCTTTGTTAAAAATAGCATTTGGATCGAAAGTGTGTTTGATCCGTTTTAATAAATCATAATTTTTTTCTCCGATCATTAAGGGAATAAACTCAGCGCGAACAATACCATCGCCGTGTTCCCCGCTAAATGAACCACCATATTTTTTGACGAGTTTAGCGGTTTTTGTGGTTATTTCGCGAAATAAAACAACATCCGCTTTTTTCTTTATATTCAACATCGGTCGCAAATGCAATTCTCCGGCACCGGCGTGCGCGTGATACACTGTTTCTTGTCCGTATTCTGCCATCATCTCAGTGAATTCAGCAATATATTTTGGTAAATCGTTTACGTCAACTGCGGTATCTTCAATACAGGCAACAGCTTTGTCGTCGCCAACAATGCTTCCCAGCAATCCCAATCCGGCTTTGCGAAGTTCAACAGCTTGATTTATTTCACTGCCAATCAATTTTGGATAGGCGTAACCAAAGTTGTTTTTCTTTAAATCTTCAATGAGTTTATCTGCCAGTTTATTGGATTCTTCACCTGAATTTGTGCAGATTTCCAACATTAACAGCGCTTTAGGATCGCCTTCAACAAAAAACCTGTTTTTTAATTGCTCTCGGTTATTTTTGGTGCAATCCAAAATAGTTTTGTCCATCAATTCACAAGTGTATAAATTGTGTTTCATGGCCACAACCACAGCTTCCAGACTTTCCTGGATACTGTTAAAATGCGCAACAATCATGATGTTTTTCGCTGGTGGCAGGTCATCTAGCTGAATGGTAATTTCTGTGGTAAAAGCCAAAGTGCCTTCGCTTCCTGTTAGCAAAGTTGCCAAGTTTACGGTGTTTTTCGTTCCGCCAAAAAGTTCAAAATTTAGTAAAGCATCAACGGGATAACCGTTATTTCTTCTGTGGATTTCCTTTTTTGGAAATTCCCTTAAAATTTCCTGCTGATTTTCTGTATTCGAAAGTTCGTTAAAAATTGTTTGGTAAATCCTGTTTTCCAAAGAACTTCCCATTCTTTTTTGATTGAATTCAGTGGTGTTTATTTCATTGAAAACAGCTTCAGAACCATCGCTTAAAATTGTTTTTAACTCAAGAACTTTATCCCGGGTAACTCCATATTTTATGGATGTTGTGCCAGAAGAATTGTTGCCAACCATACCGCCAATCATACATCTGTTGCTTGTTGAGGTGTTTGGGCCGAAAAATAATCCGTAGGGTTTTAGAAAAATATTGAGTTCGTCACGTATAATTCCGGGCTGGACTGTCACCGTTTTTTTATGTTCATCAAAACCCAAGATTTTTGTGAAATGTTTGGAAACATCAACAATTAAACCTTCACCAACACATTGTCCGGCCAAGGAAGTTCCTGCAGTTCTCGGAATCAATGTGATGTTGTTTTTTGTGGCGTAATGTATAATATTTTTTAGATCGTCATTGTTTTTCGGATAAGCAACGCCTAAAGGAATTTTCCGATAAACTGAAGCATCTGTTGCATAAATGCTTTTGTGTAAATTGTCATAATACACTTCACCTTCAATGATTGCAGAAAGTTCATCCAGATTTATGTTGGTTACAACCATTATTTTATTTACGATTTACGCCCTTCGACTGTGCTTAGGGTGACAGATTTACGATAATTTTAATTCAGTTTAAATTTCAAAAACAACGCCGCTGCTGTGATCTCTTTCTGCGCCTGTGACACTTTTTAAACAATTGTTTTTGCCTTCGTCTTTTAACAAACCAAGCAATCCAAAAACCAAAGCCTCTTTATAATTTATGATTGTTTTTTCAGGAATTATTAATTTCGTAGTTGTGTACGATTGTAATCTTGCCATCAGAAAAGTATTGAAAGCGCCGCCGCCGGTAACCAACATTGTTTTTTTGGAATCCGAATCTATTTTTTTTGAAATTTGTATGGCTATGTGTTCCACAAATGTTCTTAAAATGTCTTTTATGCTGAGGTTGTGCTTATCAATCATAGGGAAAATGGTTTCCACCACAAATTCATATCCTAAAGATTTTGGTTTGGCATCATTATAATAGGCCAAAGAATTTAGTGTTGCTAATAAATTATTATCAATATTTCCTTCTGATGCAATGTTGCCTTTGTCATCATATTCCATATGAAGTTCAGAAACATAATGGTTCAAAACAATATTAACCGGACAAATATCAAAAGCAATTCTTTGCTGATTTTGGTTGAAAGAAATATTTGAAAATCCTCCCAAATTTAAACAATAATCGTATTTCGAAAACAACAATTCATCGCCAATTGGAACCAACGGTGCTCCTTGTCCGCCCAAAGCCACATCCTGAACCCTAAAATCGCAAATGGTTTTTATGCCGGTAATTGAAGTGATATAAGGTCCATTTCCAATTTGGAAGGTGTACTTTTTTTTAGGATTGTGAAAAATGGTATGTCCGTGGGAAGCGATAAAATTAAGTTTTTTAATGCTGTTTTCTTCAATGAAATTTAAA
>JAWOHJ010000312.1:0-3263 GCA_046485225.1 Lutibacter sp.
CCGTATTGTTTACGGATGAAAACTTTCCGGCCGATTTGGCCGCCAATTCATGTTTGGGTTTAAAAGCCAAGATTAATAATGATTCCGGAATGTTTAGTACAAAAATGAATATGGTACCGACGGATTGTACCAACCAGGTTGTTTTTTCAACCATAGACGGGAAATCTAAAGAAAAGGATTACAAAACGGCCTATCATGAAGCTTTAAGAATGGCTTTTTCCGATATTGAAAATTTAAATTATGCTTACGACGGAAGTATACACGGTAATGAAAAAATTAACGTGGAAAATAAAGTTGAAATTGAGAAGTTGACCGTGAAGGAAATTATGCCTGTTGTTGAAGTAAAGCAAGCTATGGAAGTTCCAAAAGTTAAGGAAACTCCTCCAATGTCCATATCAAAAAACATCGATAAAAAAGAAGCCAAGGAGGAAAAACCCGAAACCGTGAAAACGTATGTTGTGCCTGTTGTAAATTCAATAGAAGGTAAATATTTTGTTGATAAATGGGGAGAATGTATCATATCCAAAAAAGAGGATTATTATTCCTTTATTGGCGGCGACGAAAAATTCGAATTTGCCGTAATTTATAAAACGTCTGTGCCTAATTTATTTATTATAAAATGGGCAGCGTTTAAGCAACCTCGATTGCTGGAACTGGACTTAAAAGGAAATTTGAAAGTGGAGGATGAAAGTGGCGAAAAAATTTATAAAAGAGTGCAATAAAACTCAGGTTTTCACCAAATAAATTCGATTGAACAAAGATATGTAACCATAAAAAAAGCGCGAAGTAAAACTATCGCGCTTTTTTTATATTTATATGCAAACCAATTTGCTTTTAATTTTAATCGTGCAGCATAGCCCACAAAATATCTTTTAATTCGATTAAGCCTTGTTGGGCAACCGATGAGATGAAAAGTGTTTTAATTCCTTTAGGCAATTCTTTGATAATTTCTGCTTTCAATTCATCATCCAATAAATCGGATTTTGATATGGCAAGTAATCTGGTTTTATCAAGTAATTCGGGATTGTGTTGTTTCAATTCATTCAATAAAATATCATATTCTTTTTGAATATCGGCAGAATCAGCGGCAATTAAAAACAATAAGATAGAGTTTCGTTCAATATGGCGTAAAAAGCGATGCCCCAATCCTTTGCCATCGGCTGCTCCTTCAATAATACCGGGAATATCGGCCATTACAAAAGTTTGGTAATCTCTATATTCCACAATGCCCAAATTGGGTTTTAAAGTGGTGAACGCGTAATCTGCAATTTTTGGTTTTGCTGCGGTAATTACTGAAAGTAAGGTAGATTTTCCTGCATTTGGAAAACCAACCAATCCAACATCAGCCAAAACTTTTAATTCTAACTGAAACCAGCCTTCTTTCATATCGATGCCTGGCTGTGCAAATCTTGGTGTTTGATGGGTCGAAGACCTGAAATTCCAATTTCCCAGTCCGCCCATTCCGCCATCCAGCAAAATTTGTTCTGGATTTTCGTGGGTAATTTCAAATAAAATTTCTTGTGTTTCACCATCTCTTATGATGGTTCCCATTGGCAAATCAATATAAACGTCTTTACCGTCTTTACCGGTACTTCGTTGCTTGCTGCCGTCGCCACCGTGCTCGGCTTTAAAATGCTTTTTAAATTTTAGCGGATAAAGTGTCCACATATTTCTGTTTCCCCGAACAATTACGTGTCCGCCTCGTCCGCCGTCTCCACCATCCGGGCCACCTTTGTCAATATATTTTTCTCTGTGTAAATGCGTAGAACCGCGTCCTCCTTTACCGGAAGATGCGTATATTTTTACATAGTCAACAAAATTTTCTTCAGTCATTTTTGTATAAAATTGTTTCCCCAAGTTTGGGTTTAAGCGCGCAAAGGTACAATTTTGAAAACGAAAATTTTACTTTTTTAAATTTAGCGGCAACTATTTTTCTATAATTGGTCAATTATTTTTGATAATCGCATGGTAATATCTTCAATAGTTCCAACACCGTTTGCACCAAAATATTTACCTTGAAGTTGGTAATAATCCTTTAAAACTGCTGTTTTTGTGTTGTATTCATTAAAGCGATTTCTAATTTTACTTTCATCCTGATCATCGGTTCTCCCACTTATTTTACCGCGTTCCAGCAAGCGTCCAACCAATAAATCTTCTGGTACTTCAAGGGCAACCATACCACTAATGACTTCTCCTTTTTCTTCCAAAAAATCATCTAAAGCTTTTGCTTGAGATTCTGTACGTGGAAATCCGTCAAAAATAAATCCTTTAGCATCTTTATTTTTATCAACTTCCGCCTTTAACATATCGATGGTCACTTCATCCGGAACCAGATCGCCATTGTCCATAAAAAATTTAGCAAGCATTCCAAGTTCGGTTTTGTTAGTGATATTGTATCGGAAAACGTCACCTGTTGAAATATGTACGAGATTGTATTTTTCTTTAAGTAAATCGGCTTGTGTTCCTTTTCCTGCGCCCGGAGGTCCGAATAAAACAATGTTTTTCATTTTAGGTGGTGTTGTTAATTGGTAAATGCTTGATAGATTTCTGGCCAAACCATCATAATCTAAACCGTATCCGATAATAAATTTATCTGGAATTGAAATTCCAATATAATCTATCTGCAATTCTTTTTTGAATACATCAGGTTTAAAAAACAGGGTAGCAATGCTAAGTTTTTTTAATTTTTTATCGGCAAATATGTCATAAATTTCTTGCAGCGTGTTGCCTGTATCCACAATATCTTCAAGAATAATAACAGTTTTTCCTTCCAAATCTTCATTTAAACCCACCAGTTGTTTTATTTTTCCTGTAGAATTGGTGCCTTCATACGATGCCAATTTCACAAATGAAACTTTGCAGTCGTAATTATATTTACGCACCAAATCGGCGACAAACATAAAGGAACCGTTTAATATTCCAATAAATATGGGTGTTTCATTTTTGCAATCTTCAGTAATTTCAGCAACCATTTTATTTATGGCTTCTTCTATTTTTTCTTCTGAGATATATTTTTTGAAATAGTTATTGTGTATTTTAATCATGCTCATTTTATGCTTTGTTACAAATTTAACAATCAATAAATAAAATTAGCTCTTAATGTTGATTTAATTGCTAATTTGAAATACAAAAACCGTCTTGACTACTCAAAACGGTTTTGCAGTATGAAGTTGAACTACGTTTTATTTTGTAGTTTTTTCTTTATTTAATTTTTTAGAGGTATCATAAAGTATTGGTGAAGCAATAAACCAAGAGGAATAAGT
>JAWOHJ010000001.1:0-7840 GCA_046485225.1 Lutibacter sp.
CGCACGTATGCTTCACCTTTCCATACATAAGCACCTTCTTGCAAAGCTGCATATTTGGTGCTGTCAACAAACATTTCGGCAAAATTTCGTTCTCTGTAACTTCCCAATTTACTCACTGAAACCAATGAATAAATAAAGACATTAAAAATCATGCTCCAAAAAAAAGCGTGGGTTACCGGTTCAAAAATTTGCAATCCGAACAACTCATAGGGTTTTAAAATGTTGATACCAAACAATCCTTTATTCACAAAAGACGATGCTATTAATTGCGAATCGATAGCGAATGGAAACAATAAGGTGTAAACTATGACGAAAAAACCTGCAAATATGCCATATTTTGCTCCTTTTGATGAACCTCTACGCCAAAATAATCCTCCAAAAAAGGCTGGCGCCAATTGTGCAATCAGCACAAATGAAATCAACCCGATAGATACCAACGAACGATCCAGCGTAAAACTTTTGTAGAAAAAATAAGCGATAATAATCAAAGTGAAAATTGAAATACGTCGAATGTTTTTAATGGATTCGGTATTTTCAGCGGATTCGGATTTACTGAACCGCTTTAAAAATCCGTACGGAATAATTAAATTATTGCTTAGCATTGTTGCCAATGCCAGCGATGAAATAACCACCATAGATATTGCTGCTGAAAAGCCGCCCAAAAAAACCAATAAGGCCAAAAACTCATTGTTATTTTGAAGTGGCAACAACAAGGAAAAGAAATCGGCATCAACTTGTTGATTTTGAAAAACCACATTTCCAGCCCAGGCAATAAATATCACAAAAACATTAAAAAGCAGCAAATACAATGGAAACAACCAAATTACCTTCTTCAAATATTTTTCTCGTTCATTTTCAATAACTGTCACCTGAAATTGTCTTGGTAACAACACAATGGCAATCATTGACAATAAACTCAGTAAAAACCAGTTTAACCCGCCGTTTAAACCATCTATGGTTTGCTGGGCTTCAAAATTTGGCAAAACCGAAGCTTTATTGTAAATATCGGCCGGGCCGTTAAATAAATAAAAGGTTACATAAATACCTATCACCAGAAAAAATACCAATTTAATAACTGATTCTAAGGCAATTGCAGTGATTATTCCTTTGTGTCGCTCAGAAGCATCTGTATGTTGTGTGCCAAAAAATGCGGCAAAAATCGCTAACAATATCGCAATATAAAAAGTAGTGTCATCCAATATAGAATATGCGGAAATATGATGTTTGGTTATGACATTAAAAGTTTCAGAAATTGCTTTTAACTGTAACGAAATATAAGGCACGATTGCCAAAACACAAACCACTGTCACCAAAGCACCCAAAAAACGGTCATTGCCATAGCGCAGCGAAATGAAATCGGCCAACGTTGAAATTTTATTTCCTTTTGAAATTCTAATAATTTTACGCATTAAAATCACCCAAGTTGGGATAATAATAATGGGTCCTAAATAAATGGTCAAAAATTTTAAACCTGACGTTGCCGCTAATCCTACACTGCCGTAATAAGTCCAGGCGGTGCAGTAAACAGCCAATGAAAGTGTATAAATATAAGGATTGTTAACCCACCTGCTTTTTGAATTTTTTTCAGCCCAATAAGCCACATAAAATATGACGGCCAGATAAACCAAAATAATCGATATCACCAAAAAACTACTCATAATACTTTTTTAAGATGATATATGAAACAATTATGCTAACGATCCAGATAAAGAAAATATAAAAATAAAGCACAGGTAAACCAATAAAAGTAGTGCTACTGTTGAAAATCAACAATATTGGCACATTAAACAAACACAATAATAATATTGATAATACAATTAACTTTTGCTGGTGTCTTTTTTTCACTGGTTGATAAAATATTAAAAACAGCACTATAAAAATAGTGCTGTTTTATGCCTTAAATTATTTATTAATGAACGTGTGCCTCACCAGCTCCTTTTGGAATTCTGATATGCTCAACAATATCTTGAACGTGAGCAGGTGGCGCAGGTGTTAACCTTGAAACAATTACAGAAAAGATAAAGTTTACAGCCATTGCAACAGTTCCAAATCCTTCTGGAGAAATTCCTCCATTTCCAAAATTAAACCACCATTCACTTGTAAGTCCGGCTACTGCTTCTTTTCCTCCGTCAAAAATTCCGAATTTGAATTTCAACATATAGAATAACATTAGTGTAATACCAACAATCATCCCGGTAATAGCGCCTTCTTTATTCATTCGTTTATCAAAAATACCAAGTAAAATTGCAGGGAAGAAGGATGCTGCCGCCAAACCAAAGGCGAGTGCAACAACCGCAGCTACAAATCCCGGCGGATTAATCCCAAAATAACCTGCAATAAAAACGGCTACACCGGCACTTACACGCGCCGCGAAAAGTTCGCCTCTTTCTGAAATATTTGGATTGATTAATTTTTTAATTAAATCGTGCGATATTGCTGACGCAATTACCAGCAACAAACCTGCTGCTGTAGAAAGCGCTGCAGCCAAACCTCCGGCGCCAACCAATGCAACCACCCAGTTTGGCAGATTTGCAATTTCAGGATTGGCAAGAACCATAATATCATTGTCAATGGTTAATTCATTTACTCCTTTATCAGCAACATATTGTACAATACCATCAGCATTTTTATCATCAAATTTCAACAGTCCTGTTTTTTCCCAGTTGCCAAACCACTGAGGTAATTCTTCATATTTTGCATTGCTCACTGTTTCAATCAATTTGATTCTTGCAAAAACCGCAACTGCAGGAACAGTTGTATATAAAATTGAAATAAACAATAAAGCCCAACCTGCAGAGATACGTGCATCTTTAACTTTAGGAACCGTAAAGAAACGCACAATTACGTGAGGCAATCCTGCTGTACCAACCATTAATGCAAAAGTTATGGCAAATACATCAATCATTGATTTACTGCCCGAAGTATATTCGTTAAAACCAAGTTCGGTTGATAAACCATCTAGTTTATCCAATAAATAAATGCCATCTTCACCCGTACTACCAAATCCTAATTGCGGAATTGGGTTTCCGGTCATTTGAAACGAAATAAATATGGCTGGAACCATAAAAGCAAATATCAACACACAATATTGTGCTACCTGCGTGTAAGTAATCCCTTTCATACCACCCAAAACTGCGTAAAAGAAAACGATTGCCATACCAATATAAACACCGGTGTCAATTTCCACTTCCAAGTATCTTGAAAATACAATTCCCACGCCTCGCATTTGTCCTGCCACATAGGTAAATGAAACAATTAAAGCACAAATTACGGCCACAATACGTGCAGTGCTTGAATAATACCTGTCCCCAATAAAATCTGGCACAGTAAATTTTCCGAATTTCCTTAAATAAGGTGCCAGTAAAAGTGCCAAAAGCACATAGCCGCCAGTCCATCCCATAATATAAACAGAGCCATCATATCCCGTAAAAGAAACGATACCTGCCAAAGAGATAAATGATGCTGCCGACATCCAGTCGGCTGCGGTCGCCATCCCATTCATTACTGGGTGCACACCGCCACCCGCTACATAAAATTCTTTTGAAGTGCCTGCTCTGGCCCAAATTGCAATTCCTATATAAAGCGCAAATGAAAGTCCTACAAGTAACCAAGTCCATGCTAATATTCCCATGATTTATAATTTTTTAAGTTTATATTATTCTTCAACACCGTATTTTTTATCCAGTTTATTCATCAATCTTACATAGACGAATATTAAGATAATAAATACATACATTGATCCTTGTTGCGCAAACCAGAAACCCATTTCAAATCCTGCAATTTTAATGGTATTTAACTGTTCCACTAAAAAGATTCCGAATACGTAGGAAACCAAAAACCAGATACTTAGCAAGATTGCCAAATAGGTTAGATTTTCTTTCCAATATGCTTTCATGTTTTCTTTTGACATAATAATTGGTTTTAGAAGTTATAAATTACTGTTGTTAATAATCTGAAATTGTTCACGGCATCAACGCCGGTAATGTTCATATCGCCATTTGCATCAATAGATCCATATTGTGCACTGGTAAATTCTCCCTCAATACCAATTTTCATTTTTCCTGATTTCCATCCAATTCTTGGAGATACTCGAAAAGCACTTTCAACATTGTTTCCTAAAAATCCATTAGAATACGTAATTGCTTCCCCGTAGCCACCATTTTTTGTATAGCCTCCAAACACTCCCCATTCCATGGTTTCAGAAAAATCGGCATTAAATTCAGTCCAGGCAGTAAATGTGTCATTATTTACATAATCACCATTTGCGATACCAAAGCCACCAATTTGTAGGATATCCGACATGTTTTGACCATAAATGGCTTCTACTTTCCAAGTCGTTTTTCCTAATTTTGTTCTAAAATAGCCTACAAAAGAAGTGCTTGTTACATTATCAAGTCCCAGAGCCGGTCTGGCCGATTTAAAATTAACGCCAAAGCCTCCCAAAGAGTTTGCCACGGAGCCAATTTGCAACTGTGCGTGTAATTGAGGCATTCCTGCCTGACTTACACTGGCACCTCTGGTTTGAAAATCTCTTTCAGTAAAAATCGCACCCATAAATCGAACATTTCCCTTCGTGGTTAAACGCAACTGCGGATTTCTGGAAAATGGTGCAAATGGAACACCTGTATTAAAGGAATAAACATCAGGAAATACGGATGTTATAAACATAGGGTGCCAAAACTGTCCCATTAAAATTTCAACTTTGTCATTTGACAATTGAACAAAGGCATGTCGCAATCTAAAACCATTAACATCATCGAGTCCTGTTCCGGAGTTTCCGAAAAAATCAGCTTCAATAGCACCAGAAGTTTTCATTCCAAAAAAGTCGGGCCCTGTAATACCAGCTTTTAAACGGGTTTGAATTGATAAAATGTTGAAGTTGGTTTGGTCATTTACGTCTTCGCCATTCACTAAATTTTCTCTTGCTGGTAAAATTGCGAAGTGACCTTCTCTGGAATTGATGGTTTGCCGTGTGTCAAACATATAGTCTGTCTTAACAAAACCGGTCCATTTTACACCAAAAGCTGGTGTGGCATCTGAAGCCTGGCCATAACTGTAGTGGGTTAATCCCAAAAGAAGAATTAACAAAACTGATAGCTGTTTTTTCATAAAAATAAATTTGGTTAATTAATTAGGTTTTGCCAAAAAATTGCTTTTTTAGCCCTAACAATATGAAAAGAAAAATTCAGACAGTAAAATTGAATATATATATTTGTAAATTGCTATAGCTATCCTTTAAAGCGTTCCCAGCGAATCAACATAAATTTATCGCCAAGTTCAGTCACAATAACCCCTGCACCAATTAAATTTTTATTTGTAGAAAAGTATTTTGCGAGTTCCACAGCGTTCAGAATCTTATAAGTAGAATGATATTCAAAACTATACGGACGTTTTACATTGTATTTTTTAACCCAATTAATAATACTTACATGCGATATCCCTAAAATGCGTTCAATTTCCCGATAGCTCAATCCTTCCAAATATAGCTGCAAAGCTTTATTCACATAATAAGAATCTATTTGTTTACCAACTTTATTAACAGTGAAGTAATAATCACATTTTTTGCACTTATAGCGCTGTCTGTCTTTGACAATACCACTTTTAACATACGCATCGGAATTGCAGTTTGGGCAACAAGTAATTTTCATATATATATTATTTTTGCATAAATATACTTTTTTACCACATTAAATCAAAATGTTTTTAATCATTCTCACATCAACTTCCTAAAACTACCAGTGTTTTATTGGAGATTCATTAAAATAAATAAGTTTTCACTAAATTAAACTCATTTCAATAAAAATTATTTTAAAATCCATTTTACCCTAAATTCTACTTGAATAAATGCAAGGTTAAAAATGGCATTTTTTGTTTTTTATGCTGAAAAATTTAAAGAAATTAGACCAAAAAGTATTTTGAACAGCCAATAGCTTCAATAATCATTATCAAATTATGAGTTTTTCAACCTATTTATTAAGCATTTCATTATTTTTAATGTTCTGTCTTTTTTTATGGCGTTATTACAACGTTTTCGTAATTATTTTATATTAAACATATCTTTTGTCTTATTTTTGTAAAAATACATCAAACATATTAAATGGAGAAACAAGGATTATATTTACCGGAATTTGAAAGAGACAATTGTGGCGCCGGATTTATTTGCAATTTGAAAGGCGAGAAATCGAACAAAATAATTCATGATGCGTTGGAAATCCTCATTAAGCTTGAACATCGTGGGGCGGTGAGTTCTGATGGTAAAACAGGTGATGGCGCGGGAATACTGATTGATATTCCCCATGAATTCTTTGTGAAAAACACCAACTTTAGTTTGCCAAAACCAAAAGAATATGCTGTGGGAATGGTTTTTTTATCTCAAAATGAAAATCAGCTTAATTTCTTTAAAAATTGCCTGGAAACTGAAATTAAAAATCAGGGATTGGCAGTTCTGGGATGGCGAAAAGTTCCTGTTAACAAAACACATCTGGGGAAAATCGCAGCCAAAAATGAACCTGCCATTGAGCAAATATTTATTGGAAAAAACAGATTGCCATTGACAGAAAACCAGTTCAATGCAAAATTGTTTGCTGCACGTAAAATTGCGGAACATGCGATTGAAAACTCAAAATTGTCCGACAGAAAAAAATTCTATCTGCCAAGTTTATCAACTACTACACTTATATATAAAGGACTTTTAATTCCTGAGGACATCAGAAATTATTACACAGACCTGTCCAATCCGGATTTGGTTACTCGTTTGGCCTTGGTGCATCAGCGATTTTCAACAAATACTTTTCCTTCCTGGGATTTGGCGCAGCCATTTAGATATATGTGCCATAACGGAGAAATTAACACGCTTCGCGGCAATATCAACAGGATGAAAGCGCGGGAAGAATTGATGAAAAGCCCCATTTTTGGCGATGATATTAAAAAACTGTTTCCCATTATTTTGGATGGAAAATCAGATTCGGCCTGTATGGATATGGTGGTGGAATTATTGCTGATGACCGACCGTTCATTGCCCGAAGTGATGATGATGATGGTTCCTGAAGCCTGGGAAAAAGACCTGGCAATGAGCGATGCAAAAAAAGCGTTTTATGAATACAATTCCTGTATTATGGAACCTTGGGACGGTCCAGCATCCATTCCTTTTACCGATGGAAATTATATTGGTGCCTTATTGGACCGAAACGGATTGCGACCTTCACGATACACTGTTACAAAAGACGGAAACGTGGTGATGTCTTCTGAAACGGGCGTTTTAGACATCAAGCCAGAAAATGTGGTGCACCACGGAAGATTAGAACCGGGAAAAATGTTTTTGGTGGATATGAATGCCGGTAGAATTATCAATGATGAAGAAATAAAACAGAAAATTGTTTCTGAAAAACCTTACAGAAAATGGCTAAATAAAAATTTATTGCCGCTGTCTGATGTTCCGTACACCGGCAACAAAACACCAAAAGAAGAAATAAATTTGTTGGCGCGACAGAAAATTTTTGGCTACACACTAGAAGAAATTAATACTATCATTACCCCAATGGCAACCGGCGGCAAAGAAGCGATGGGTTCTATGGGAAATGATACGCCTTTGGCTGTTTTGTCTGATGAGCCACAATTATTGTTCAATTATTTTAAACAACTTTTTGCACAAGTTACAAATCCGCCTTTGGATGGTATTCGGGAAGAAATTGTCACCGATTTTAGTTTGGCTATTGGCGGCGACAGAAATATTTTTGATATTTCAGACCAACAATGCAATAAATTAAAGATTCAAAATCCTGTAATCTCAAATGCGGATATTGATAAATTAAAAAGCATTGACCATCCCGATTTTAAATCC
>JAWOHJ010000005.1:0-20879 GCA_046485225.1 Lutibacter sp.
CATCAATGCTTTTATCAGCGACTCAAAAGAAGAAGTTAATTATATTATTGAAAAATGTGCTGCAATGGGCGTTCATGCTGTTGTTTCTGAAGGATGGGCAAAAGGAGGAGAGGGCACAACAAAACTTGCAGAAGCTGTTGTAAAAGTAGTTGAAGCAAACAAATCCAAATTTAAACCATTGTACGAATGGAATTCCCCTGTAAAAGAAAAAATTGAAACCATTGCTAAAGAAATTTATGGCGCAGATGGTGTTGATTTTGATAAAAAAGCATTGCTCAATTTAAAAAGAATAGACAGACTGGGCTTTAATAATTTTCCTATTTGTATGGCGAAAACCCAAAAATCATTTACAGACAATGAAACTGTTTTGGGAAGGCCAACAGGATTTAACGTAACTGTCAGGGAAATAGAAATTTCTGCCGGCGCCGGTTTCATCATCCCAATTTTGGGTGAAATGATGCGTATGCCCGGATTGCCTGGCGTTCCTGCTTCTGAAGGAATGACCATTGATAACAATGGCGTAATTTCCGGATTGTCATAATTGTTTTGAAATAAATTATAAAATACTTACCCTCAAAGATTTTCGCAAAGTTCGCCAAGAATTTATAAATTATTTTTTCATTGCGCACCTTGCGAAAAGCTTTGCCTTTGCTCGTGGTAGAAATAGTTATTTTGGGAAAGTTCCTATTTTTGAAATCGAAATTTCTGCCGGTGCCGGATTTATCATCCAAATTTTAGGTTAAATAATGCGGATGTCAGGATTGCCAGAGGCTCCTGCTTCTGAAGAAATGACCATTGATAATAACGGCGTATTTTCAAGATTTTCGTAATCGTTTTTTCTTTTTTATAAATTTTTGCTTGAAGATGATTTTAACTAAACTTTTATCATTTTTTAATTTTTAGGATTTCCCTTGTGAATGAATTTTTATAATTTTACAAATGTAAGTTCACCATTTAAAAAAATGTTAAAAATTATAAGTAGTAAATTGCTTGATTCACACAATTTGAGTTTCAAGATGGGTAATTTTTTGATGTGCAATTATTTAATGCAATATTTCTAATTTTTTGACCTTTTTAGACAAGTTTCCAACATCTTCAATAGACCTTCTCATATTTTTTTTTAATTGTCTGAAATGACCTGGGGAGAGTCCAGTCACTTTTTTAAATTGATTGGATAAATGTGCAACACTGCTATAATTTAGCCTGTATGCAATTTCCTTAATATTGAGTTCATCATAAAACATTAATTCTTTAATGCGTTCGATTTTATGTAAGATGATAAATTGTTGGATGGAAATTCCTTGCACTTCCGAAAATAAATTCGCGAGATAAGTATAATTGTGATGTAACTTTTCACTTAAAAAATTAGAAAACTTTATTTTAATTGTTTCATCTGAATTTTGAATCATTTCAATGATTATATTTTTTATTTTTTCAATCAGAACAATTCGCTTATCATCTAATAATTCAAGTCCAAATTGTGATAAATCTATTTTTAGTTGATTTCGTTGTTCCTCCGAAATGTCTTCCATAACGTCTACTTCGCCTAAATCAACAACAATGAAGTGAAGACCAAGTTTTTTCAACTCTTCCTTTACCAATACTTTGCAAGTATTACTTACCATATTTTTGATGTTTAATTTCATAATTTTTTTGTTGATTAATCAATAATGTTATGAAATAGGCATATCGAAAACACGATTTAAACACCGATGGAACTTCCTTTTGAAAGGCAACTTTACTATCTACTTCAAGCATGTCTAAAGGGGTTGGCAGTAATCGAAACTTAGTTCGGCGACACTAAAAAAATGACAAATCGATGCAATTATATATGTATAAAATCAAATAATGGCCTAATGAAGACTGAATTTAACTCGAAATTGAATTATTTTCAATGATATTGGTCAGTTTAAAATATGATTTTCGTCAATTTTGAAAAGGATGGGTAAACAATTTAAAAAAAAACATTCAGTTTCGGGCTTCCTGTCTTTGCATCTTGTTAAAGGTGCGTGAAGTTTTGCTTATTTTTTTATGATTAATTTTATGGGGTATTGAGAAAGGTTTTTTATTTAAAATGTAATTTCATTCCTTCATGCGAAGCTATAAAACCTAAATTTTCATAAAATTTGATGGCCGATGGCCGTTTTTTGTCACAGGTCAATTGCAGTAAATGCGCATTTCTGTTTTTTGCCCTTTCAATGGCCCATTCAAATATTTTTTTTCCGATGCCTTGTCCTGTTAAATCTTCCCTAACAAAAACGTTTTCAATTTGCGCCCTTAATTTTCCCTTATAGCTTAAATACGGAATAAAAGTGAGTTGAAAAGTTCCCATAATTTCAGTATCATTTTCCACAACCATCAACTCCTGATTAGGGTCTGAATTTATAATTTCAAAAGCCGTATAATAACTTTCCGGCAAAGGTTCCTGATAATTTTCCCTCAATTTCCCCAATTTGTCATTTGCCAACATTTTTATAATAAATGGCACGTCATTTTTTGTTGCGCTGCGGAAAATCATAATATTTTGCTCATAAGAATTTAATGCACTAAATGGTTAAGGTAATTTGTGTTTAAGTTTTTAATTTCAAGATTGGCTTTCATATTTAAAGATTTTCAACATAAGAATTCTTATGATTTTTGATGTTACTTTTTGTTTTGAAGGTGAACATCCATTTGAGGAAACGGAATGTTAAGGTTGTAATTGTCGAAATTTTTATAAACTTTTTCGTTCATATCAAAGAACACACCCCAATAATCTGGTGCATTTACCCATGACCTAACTACAAAATTAACAGAACTGTCGCCAAGTTCGGAGAGTCCTATAAAACTTTCCGGTTCTTTTAAAATTCTTGCGTCTTCAGCGATAAAATCATTGATGGCCTTTTTGAAATTTTCCATATCATCGCCGTATGCAATTCCAAATTTCCAGTCAACCCTGCGCAAAGGCTCTATGGAAAAATTTGTTAATGAACCGGACGAAAGTGGGCCGTTTGGAATAATAATAACTTTATTGTCTACCGTATTCAAAATGGTATTAAAAATACTTATTTCTTTTACAGTGCCCATATAACCTTGGGCTTCAATAAAATCGCCTACATTAAATGGCCTTAAAACCAATAATACTACGCCACCTGCAAAATTTTGAAGGGTTCCGGACAATGCCAATCCTACCGCCAAACCCATGGCGCCAAGAATTGCGATAAAAGAGGTCATTTGAATTCCAATCATTCCCATAACGCTTACAACGACCAGAACTTTTAAGAGCGTCCCAATAAATCCTTTCACAAAAGGGATTAACGATGGGTTGATTTCTCTTTTAATCAAAATTTTCCCTATACTTTTGGTAATAAAGCTTGCTACCCATAATCCGATAAAAAGAACAATTATAGCTCCCACGACTTTTGGTCCCCATTCAAAACCTAGATTAACAATCTTGTCAAAAATCTCTCCTGATGCAATACTTTGTTCATTCATACGGTGCAGTTGTTTTTTATGTTTTACTTTTTACTTTAAATTGATGATTGGTTAAGTTATTTGGTCATTTTACCTATAATTGTAAATATACGGCAATTTTCCTTTTTAGAAAAACCTGTCTTTTTTGAATTGAAATATGAATTATACAAAACAATGTCAATTCGAATGTTTTTGAGTAATAAAATGAATCAAAAAATGTATCGAGAATGATCTCAGACTAATTTATTTGTCAAGCACCGGTTTTAGTACTTTCCAAACATTATTGGCCAAAATCTTTTGTCCTTCCGCAGTAGGATGAATACCGTCTGGCTGATTCAATTCTTTAACGCCTCCCACATCTAGCAATAAAAAGGGAACCAATTCCAGCTTATTTATTTTTGCAAGATCAGGAAAAATGCTTCTAAATTCAGAAGTATAGGCTTCACCCATGTTGGGCGGAATTTCCATACCCACCAAAACAATTTTTGTATCAGGATTTTTTTCTTTTACAACATCAATAATTGCTTGCAGGTTGCTTTTGGTTTCTGTTAATGGAACACCGCGAAGGCCGTCATTGGCACCCAGCTCTAAAACAAAAATATCTACCTTCTGATTTAGTACCCAGTTGATTCTGTTTTTTCCACCAGCCGTGGTTTCTCCGCTTAAACCGGCATTTACAACTTCATAAGACAAACTTAAGGAATCTATTTTTTTCTGAATTACCGCCGGAAAAGCTTCATTGGGATCCAATCCCATGCCTGCGGTAAGGCTGGTGCCGAAGAAAAGAATTACTTTTTTATCCGCAGTTTTTTGATTTTTTATAGCTGTGGAATCAATCTCATTTGCGCTGTTTTCCACTTTTTTATTAGGGCTTTCGCCACAAGAAAAACAAAGGGTAAGGATTAAAAAATAACAAAACATTAACAAGATTCGCATAGCATTTGGTGTTTAAATTAAAATGATTTCTTTAATTTGCCTCTTTTCCAAAAACAGGGTAAAGACAACGCTATGGCAAAGATATTAAACATTGAGAACTTAGAGAAAACTTATTCAAGCGGTTTAAAAAAATTAACGGTACTTCACGATATTTCCTTTGGAATAGAAGAAGGTTCTACTTTTTCAATTGTAGGTCCTTCCGGAAGCGGAAAAACCACGTTGTTAGGGCTTTGTGCAGGACTCGACCATGCTGATTCCGGAACCATAGCATTGTGTGGTGTTCAATTAAATACCTTAAGCGAAGACCAACGTGCTTTATTGCGAAATAAAAAAGTCGGATTTGTTTTTCAGGATTTTCAATTGTTGTCAACACTTACGGCGCTTGAAAACGTTGCAGTGCCACTGGAACTTCAAGGTGATAAAAATGCTGCTAAAATTGGTATGGAATTGCTGGAAAAAGTTGGACTGGCCGATCGTTACCACCATTATCCATCGCAACTTTCGGGAGGTGAACAACAACGGGTGGCTGTGGCCAGGGCATTTTCTAACAAGCCTGCAATACTTTTTGCTGATGAACCTACCGGAAATCTTGATGCCGAAACTGGTGAAAAAGTAGTGGAATTGCTTTTCAACCTAAATAAAGAATTGGGAACTACACTTGTTATTGTTACCCACGATATTGAATTGGCGCAAAAAACCCAACACATTCTGCGCTTAAAAGGCGGTAAAATTGTTGAAAATAAAACAGTAGCCCAATGATGAACAGTAGCAAAGAAGCTGCTTCAAAGGCATCTTTTCAATGGCTTTTAAAAATGGCCTGGCGAGACGGGAAAGCCAGCAGCAAAAAATTGGTGCTCTTTGTGGCCTCAATTGTTTTGGGAATCGCTGCCGTTGTTTCCATTCAATCATTTGGCGAAACCTTAAAAGAAACCATCGCATTGCAGTCCAAATCCTTAATGGGCGCCGATTATAAAATTGACAGTAACCAACCACTAACTGAAAGAGTTGTTCAAATCATAGATTCCTTGGGCGGAGCCGATGCAAGGGAAATAAGTTTTTCATCGATGGCTGCTTTTCCAAAAACAGACGCTGCAAAATTGGTTCAGGTGAGAGGAATGGAGGAAGGTTTTCCCTTTTACGGATTGTTGGAAACCGATCCTGTTTCGGCAGAAAATGTATACCAAAAACAAAATGCCGCTTTGGTTGATGCAACCTTGCTGTTGCAATTGGGTTTGAAGGCAGGCGACAGCATAAAAATAGGGAAAATTACCTTGCCTATTGCGGGAGCGTTAATAGCTTCGCCGGGAAGCAATGCTATTTTTAGCTCCATTGCGCCACCGGTAATTATTCCATATAGATTGATTGCGGAAACCGGACTTGTGCAAACCGGCAGCCGAATTAATTATGATTTTTATTTTGTTCCGCCTCCAAAGATGGATCTGGAACAACTGGAAAAAAAACTGGGTACGGTTTTAGATTTACAGGACGCTGACTTGGATACCCATATTTCTACCAGCGAACGATTGGGTCGCAGGTATGATAATTTTGGCAAGTTTCTTAACTTGGTGGCTTTTATTGCATTATTGCTGGGTTGTGTAGGCATCGCAAGCGCCATCCACATTTATATAAAAGAAAAATTACGCGCCGTTGCGGTGCTTAAATGTTTGGGTGCCACTAAAAAGCAAACATTCCTTATTTATTTGCTTCAAATTGCCGGAATCGGTTTTTTAGGCGGTGTTATCGGAACCGTTCTTGGTTTGCTGCTTCAGCAGTTGTTTCCTTTGTTTTTGGGCGATCTTTTACCGGTTGATGTAGAAATGAATTTTTCTCTACAGGTTATCTTAATGGGCTTGTTATTGGGCGTTTTTATGTCGGTTTTATTTGCCTTATACCCTTTAATGAACACCTTATATGTATCACCATTGCAAGCTTTAAGGGTTCAGGAAGAAGATACTTCAAAGTCTAGAAAAGCTGGAATTATGGTTTTGCTGGGCATATTTTTGTTCATTTTTATTTTTTCGTTTTGGTTGTTAAAAGACTGGCGGTATTCGCTCGCTTTTGTCGGCGGAATTTTAATCACCTTTTCTGTGTTGGCCGGTATTGCCAATTTGTTTATGAAAAGCATTAAAAAATATTTCCCCACTTCCTGGGGTTTTGTGGCACGCCAAAGCTTGTTAAACTTATTTCGTCCACAAAATCAAACCCTGATTTTAATTTTGGCCATTGGTGTGGGCACTTTTTTAATCAGCACGCTTTATTTTACAAAAGATGTGTTATTGGCTCAAGCCAGCTTGGAGTCAAATGCTAAAAACCCAAATATGATTTTATTGGATGTGCAGACCGGTCAAAAAGATTCGGTCGCAAATGTTATCGACAGTAAAGGCTTGCCTATTATGGACAATATGCCTATTGTGACGATGCGTTTGCAAAGCATTAAAGGAAGGTTGGTAAATGATATTCGGCAAGACACAACATCAACAATAAGACGCTGGATTTTGAACCATGAATTTCGCGTTTCTTACCGTGATGCCCTTACGGCATCCGAAACATTGACAGCAGGCGAGTGGACGCCAGAAGTTAACAATACCCAACTTGTGCCCATTTCCGTAAGTGATAATTTTGCTGAAGATGCCAAAGTTGCAGTTGGTGATAAAATAGCCTTTAATGTGCAAGGTGTCCTGTTAAACACCGTTGTTGGAAGTATCCGCACGGTTGATTGGGCGCAAATGCAAATGAATTTTACCATTTTGTTTCCTAAGGGCGTGTTGGAAAATGCACCGCAATTTCGTGTGCTTACCACCAGCGTGCCTAATGAATTGGCTTCCGCAGAACTGCAGCAGGAATTGGTAAAAAACTTTCCCAATGTGTCTATTATTGATTTAAGGCAAGTGCTTACGGTTGTTGAAAAACTACTTGATAAAATCTCATGGTTGATTAATTTTATGGCCTTTTTCAGCATTTTTACTGGAATTATTGTGTTGTTGGGTGCTGTAAAAACAAGTAAATATCAACGCATTAGAGAAAGTGTTTTGTTGAGAACACTTGGTGCCAGAAGCAATCAAATTCTCAAAATAACGGCTTTGGAATACTTGTATCTTGGTGTTTTGGGTTCACTATCAGGCATTCTGTTGTCTTTGCTTAGCAGTCAACTATTGGCTTGGCTGGTTTTTGACACACCATTTATTCCATCCTTAATTCCATTTTTTGTGTTATTGCCCGGAATTACTTTGTTGGTTTTGGCAATCGGGTTGGGAAACAGCATTAGCGTTATTAAAAGTCCGCCGTTGGAAGTGCTTCGGAAAGAAGTGAGGTAATATTTTCATATTCACCTATAAAGATGCGCAACAATTTTGCTTTGGAATTATTTTAAATGTTTAAACAAGCTTAAGAAGTGCGTATCCAAAAAATGTGGCAAGCACGCCAAATAAAACGCTTGAGGTGATATAAGCAGATGCGTACAAAAGCTGTCCGTCGCGCATCAAACTGAAAGTTTCATTTGAGAAAGCAGAAAATGTGGTGAATCCGCCACAAATTCCTGTTGCCAAAAACAACCGTATTTCGGGCGACATATTTGTTCTTTCGCTAAGCCCAAATACAAGTCCAATGGCAAAACAGCCTAAAATATTTACGCCTAACGTACCAAAAGGAAAAGCGGAGAGAAATTTAGTTTGAATAAACTGCGTTAGCCCATATCGCAAAACGCCTCCGATAAAACTTCCTGTTCCAATTAATAATATGATTTTCATTTTTTGTTTATCAGTTATTGAGCAGCGCAGCCAGTTGATTTTTTACAAAACCAATTTGTTGAATAATCTTTGTTAATGATTCAAAAATAGTTAAAAATTAAATGAAATAGGCGTTATTTCCAGAACAATTTATTGACTTGCTATACGGTATTTTTAATCAATTTAATAATAATTGAAGATTGTATTCTTTTAAAACCTAAATTTGAAAACATAATTTAAAAATAATAAGTATGAAACCGTCTGCCCCAAAAAAAATAGTATGGATTGTTGCCCTAGTTTTAGGGGTTTTAGGAATTATTGGCCATTTTGCCCAAGTTCAATATTTAACGCAATACAATTATCAGTTACTGTTAGCCGGATTTGTTTTATTGGCGCTTGGCACCACTTTAAAAGATTTTTAAATAACATTGTGTTATTAGCTGCAAAAAGCTCCTTTTTGGGAGCTTTTGTTTTTAAATGCCTTCTTAAAATCTGCCTTATTCATATTTTAAGCAAGGGTATTTAAGTTTTATCAACCATTTATTTATTGAAATATTTTAGTATTAAAGCAATTAGTTCTTCTCTTTTAATTGGTTTCGCAATATAATCATTGCAGCCTGCGTCTATTGATTTTTCTCTTTCATTTGGACGCCCATAAGCTGATTGGGCAATAATAATTACCTCTTTATTAAATTCACGAATTTGTTGTGTTGCTTCATAACCGGTTATTTCAGGCATTTGAATATCCATTAAAATTAAATCAATGTCGGGGTGATTGCTGCAAATTTCAACAGCCTTATTGCCGTCTTTTGCTATTAAAATTTCTCTGCTAAATGATTTTACAATAATCGAAATTAATATTTGTGATGTTTCATCATCTTCAACAATGAGTATTTTTAGGTTTTTAAGCGCAATATTTGATACCTCATCATCTGAATTGGTTTTTATTCCTGATTTAATAGGGCGTGGAATTGTAAAATAAAACGTTGATCCAATGCCTTCTTCACTTTCTGCCCAAATTTTGCTGTTGTGTTTTTCAACAAATTCCTTGCAAAGGATTAAGCCAAGTCCGGTACCTTTCTCATTATTGGTTCCGGTGGTTGAGTAACTTTCATCAAGACGGAAAAGCTTTTCAATTCTGTCTTTTGAAATTCCTACGCCGGAATCCTTTACTGAAATTGTTAATTCATTTTGGTTTTCTGATGATGAAATAACAATATTTCCTCCAGATTTTGTGAACTTAATGGCATTTGAAATCAAGTTTCTAAGAACGGTGCTTATCATCGCTTTGTCGGCATAAACAATCAGACTTAGCGGTAATTTTTTATCAATAGTAATAAATTTTTGTGCTGCCGAATCATTTAGCAGCAACACAGCTTCATCAATCAATCTTACCAAATCAAAATTTTCCGGACTAAAATTCATTCGGCCGGTTTGAGATTGTGACCATTCCATCAGGTTCATAAGCAATCCCATTGCCCGCTGTGATGATTGTTGAATGATAGTGGCGTATTCGCTAATTTTTTCTAAATTATTTTTATGAACTTGATCAATAAGAATATCGCTGAAGCCAATGATTGCATTGAAAGGACTTTTTAAGTCATGGGCGATAATGGAGAAAAATTTGTCTTTTTCGGCATTTATTTGATTGAGTTCTTTATTGGTTTCTTTTAACAAATCAAAAGTGTATTCAAGATTGTTTTTTTCTTTTATCAATTTACCCTGAAGATTGCTGATTTCATCATTTAATTGATGCATTGTCGCGTTTTGTTCAATTAATTGGACTGAATTTACACCACCAATGATAAGTAATTTATCCTTTTTTCTATATATTTTGGCTAAGATAGAAGTGTTGTTTGCCGAGGAAAATTCGCCAATGGTTAAAAATCCGTCAAAAATTAGCGGAACAGTATTGTCTAAAGATAAGATTTTATTAAAAGTTGGGTTGATAAAACTTTCATGAGGTTCACCCACAAAAAGTTTACTGATGGCCCGGTTGGCATAAATTAATTTTTTATCAGCACTAAATAGCGCAATATAAAGCGAATTATTTTCCGTTAATACGTCACCGAATTCGCTTTTCCATTCAGATAAAATGGGTAAAATTTGACCGTTAGGCATAATTAGTTTAATTATTTTGAGACCTCAACATTTTCGTTTTAAACCAGTACAAATTAAGCAATATTTATTTGCATCCATTGCTAAATTGGATAAACTTCTTTATCTCATTTTGGGGTAGTAAAGCTTTTAATTTATCCATTTCAGTTTGCGTTTTTTATAAATAATTCTATGCTGTACAAATCGGGAAGATATGTAGTGTTCTGATACTTTGATAAAACATCCTGACCGCCATGCGTAAAAGCTTGTCCGCCAATTAAAATGTTGAGATTTGGAAGTTCTTTATTTAGCAATTGCAGCATATATTCGAGCACAGGCAAATTAAAATACACGCTCAAAGAGATAGCAAGCAAATCGGGTTTTGTTGTTTTTACAAAACTTATGAGGTCTTTTGTTGGTGTATTGGCTCCCAAAAAATTTACATTCCAGCCATTCATCTCAAAAACATTGGCTACCATTTTTATGCCTATCTGATGGAACTCGTTTTCCACACAAGTTAAAATGATGGTTTTATTGATTTTATGCTTATAAGCAGTTTTAAGTCCTTGCTCATTTAAAATTGCTTCCACTATAGCTGATGCCATATGTTCTGAAGCAACACTTATTTTGTTATATTCCCATTGTTCGCCAACATCATAAAGCGCTTTTTTTATAACATTTTCATATAGTTCGTTGACTGTAATTTTATTGTCCAGATAACTTTGCGCCAATTCAGAACACCTTAAATGATTTCCGGACAGCAATGAATCGAGAAATGTTTTGTGACTATATTGTACCGTATTTTTGACCATTTATTTTTTGAAATATTTATGAATCAATGCTATAAACGAATCTATTAAAAGGGGTTTAGCAATATAATCATTACAACCGGCATTTATTGCTTTTTCTTTTTCAGATGAAAGCCCATAAGCAGTTTGGGCGATGATGACAACATCTTTGTTAAATTCACGGATTTGTTTTGTGGCATCATAACCATTCAACTCGGGCATTTTTACATCCATAAATATTAAATCAATATCGGGATGATTGCGGCAAATTTCAACAGCCTCAATACCATTTTTTGCTGTAAATATTTCTGAGCTAAATGCTTCAACCATTAACGAAAGTAAAGTTTCTGATAATTCATCATCATCAACAATTAGAATTTTTAGGTTTCCTAGACTATGGTCAATGGTCTCAAATGAGGCATCCTTTAAAATAATACCTTTTTCTTTAGTTTCCTGATTGCACGGCAGGGTAAAATAAAATGTTGAGCCAATGCCTTCTTCACTTTCTACCCAAATTTTTCCGCCCAGCAATTCCACATAGGCTTTGGCGATGGACAAGCCCAATCCTGCGCCCTGCAATGCCATTTTATCATAAATATCAGCCTGTATAAAACGTTCAAATATGGCTTCCTGTCTATTTTTTGGAATTCCAATCCCTGTATCTTTAAAGTAAAATTCAAGATCATCATCTTTTTTCTCACAACCATAAACGATGGTTCCTTTCTCAGTATATTTAATGGCGTTTTTTACCAGGCTGCTAAGGACGGCGTATATTTTTAATGCGTCGGTTTTTATAATGGCTTCTTTTTCAGGCAGTCTATTTTTAACCAAAAATTTTAATCCCTTACCTTCAGCTTCGGGTTTAAAGAAGTTATAGCTATTTTCGATTTGTTCAATGATATTGGTTTCTTCCAGATGAACATTCACCAATCCCGATTCGATTTTCGAGATATCAACAATATCGTTAATAATATTTAGCAATCGGTCACCGCTTTTTTCTATAATTTCCAAATATTTTTGTTGTTTTTCTTCTGTTAATTCCGGACTTTTAAGCAGTCCGATAAAACCTAAAATGCCATTCATAGGCGTGCGTATTTCATGGCTCATATTGGCTAAAAAAGCCGATTTTAATCGATCGCTTTCTTCTGCACGCTCTTTCGCAACTACTAATTCTTTGGTGAGTTTTTCTTTCTCTTCATTTTGAAAAGCCAATTCTTTGTTCGCAATAACCAAAGCTGCTTCTTTTTGTTTACGGTCTGTGATATCTTCCTTAGCGGTAATATAATTGGTAATTTTTCCGTTTTTATTGATGATGGGAGAAATAGAGGCGTGTTCCCAAAATAATTCTCCGTTTTTCCTTTTATTGTGAAATTCACCGCGCCACGATTTACCAGAGGAAATAATCTCCCATATATTTTCATAAACACTATCTGAAATATGACCTGCACTAAATATTTTCGGATTTTTCCCAATTAATTCCGCCGATGTATAACCGGTAATTTCAAGAACTTTAGGGTTGACATATTCAATATTGCCTTCAATGTCAGTCATATAAATAGAAACAGGACTTTGTTCAACAGCAGTTGATAGTTTTTTTAATTGATTTTCGGTAAACTTGTGCTCACAAATATCCTGTAATGTTCCATATAATTTAACGATGACTCCATCATCATTCATATCAGGTTTACCAATAATTCTTATCCAAACCCGGCTTCCTTTAGAGGTAATAACCTGCATTTCCTCATCAAACGGAATTCCATATTGTTCGCAATTGGTTAATACTTCTGTAATTTTTTCACGCCATTCCGGGGCATAAAAGCTAATGGCTTCATCAAGTTGAGGCTTGTGTCCGGTTGGCATTTCAAGAACTTCTGCAATGCCATCCGACCAATAAACTTGTTTCGTATCCAGGTAAATAACCCATCCTCCGATTTTAGTTTTTTCTTTTGCAATCTGGAGAAGCGCATTACTTTCACTCAGTTTTTCTTCGCTGTCTCGCGATAGTTCCTGTAAGATTTTACGCTTATGAAGGTGTTTGCTGTACAAGGCTTTTAAGGAATTGTGCCTTTGATGTAACAGCTGCAACTCTTTTATGAGTTCGTCATTGGGTTTATGAACCTTTGTCATTTTTTGGGGTTTTGGATTTGCTAGTTAGATTAAAAGAACAAACTAGCTTCAAATACCTTGCCTAAATATTTTTTTGTTTTGAAAAAGCATAAATGATACTAATTTTTAGCCGTATTCACAGTTTTTATTTTTGCTTGAAAACATCAAGCCGCTTATGCATCACCTTAAACCACAAAGGCGGAACTAAAGCCATCAACATCATTCCAGGATAACCGGTAAGCATTTGCGGACTGTTCGGCGTGGAATCCAATAACTGGTAATGTTTGCTTGCTTTGTAATGGTGATCGGAGTGGCGCGACAATTCAAATAACATCGTGCGTCCCAAAATATGGTTTGAATTCCACGAATGGTGGGGCAGCACCCTTTCATAATTGCCATTTTCTTTTATTTTTCTCAGTAAGCCATAATGTTCAATATAATTTACAGTTTCCAGCAGCAAGATCCCAATGATGGCTGCTGCAAGAAAATAAAACATAGTTTGCAGATTGAAAATGTAATAAATTGAAGCCAACAAGGAAATTTGAGCAAAAGTGTAAACAAGCATTTTGTTTGAAAATGAAATCACCGATTTCCCTTTTTTGCGCAATCGGTCACTTTCTATTTTCCAGGCCTGAAAATAACTTCCTATTTGTGAACGAAACCAAAATAAAAAAACAATTTCGCCTTTTCTTGCCGTTGCCGGATCTTTAGGCGTTGCCACATTGTGATGATGGCCGCTGTTGTGATAAGGTAAAAAATGGGTTTCCAAGGAAGTTAACAGTAATATTTCACCCAAAAATTGTTCAAATCTGTTGGTGCGATGACCAAGTTCGTGCCCAACATTGATTCCGAAAATGCCACATAAAATTCCCATAGAAATGATTCTTCCCATTAAATCGAAAGTGGAAAGGTTTTCCTGAATCACCATCAGAAAATAAACCAAAAAGAAAACCTGAACAGCAACAACCGCATATAAAACATAATTAAAATAGGGTGCTGCAGCAGCTTTTTTCTTTTCTTCTTCGGATAAATTTTTGGCATCGGGTTTAAAAAGCAATTCAATCAAAGGAATAAAACCAAAAGCAAAGAGCAGGGGCAAGTAGGTCAAAATTCCAACATTGGTAAATGAAATATATACAGTGGCCGCCAAAATAAACGCGCTTAAATATTTTAGTTTACTCATTAACAGTATATTTAGATTTTAAATATACTATAAAAGTTGTGAGTATTGTGTTAAATGTTGAAAGTTTTCACAGAAGACGGAAAACGGAAGTCCGAAGATGAAAGAAGAAGTTCAAAAAATAGTTTCAGAGGCAATTACCTTTTTTTAGTTCAAGGTTGCGCTGCTGAAATTTATCCTATCATTGTTATTTTTTTGTTTAATGCTTATGGTCTGCCCTTTTGGGTTTTTAACAAAACTTCAACAGTATTAAGGTGATCTGATGTAATTAATGGTGCTGAATCTATCATTAATTTTGCGGCTGCAACTGTTCCCATTACATTTTCTTTCAAATCTGTTGGGACTTCAATGGGTTGTTGGTTCAAATTTTTAAACAAATGCTTATTTTTCATCATATTATATTTTACAAATTGTCGTATGCTATAGTAATTCTTTCTCTTGCACGTTTTAACCGCATTTTCACAGAACTTTCTTTGATTTCCAATAATTCCTGAAGTTCTTTAATTGAGGCATAATCCTGATATTTGAGCAATAAAATTGATTTATCTTTCGGGCTGATAATATTCAGGGCTTTTTGGAGTTTTTCTATCTTTACTTCAAGAAAACTGCTGTCGCTGGCCTCTGTTGGCAAACCCACATAATCTTCTTTAAATGAATCGGATAAGTTACTTATTTTTTTAGCATTGTTTCTATTCACATAATTTACACAAAAATTATAAGTAAAAGAATAAAGCCAAGATGAAAATTTTGATTTCCTGTTAAAGGTGTGTATTTTAATAAAAAGCATTAAAAAAACATCTTGTGTTAAATCTTTTGCCTCATCAACAGAGTTTGAAAAACTATGGCATTTATGATAAATTATTTTTTCGTAACGATTATAAAGAATTTCAAAGTATTCTGAACTTTTACTTTCGGCAATGATTAAAGCAAGATCCTCATCTGATAATTGCTCGTAATTTTGTTCGGTCATATAGATTTCCTATGCTACTTTTACGCACTTATTAAATAAATGTCGTTCTTTGTTTTTTCAATTTAGGATGAAATAAAAGTTTTTCAAATCCAACAACAAAGAACGACATTCTAAATTAATTTAAAAAGAAAATCTGTATCCCATTGCAAATTGATTGTATTTAAACAAATTACGATTTGTGTAATCTAAATACAATCTGCCATTTGCAACATTTAAATAAGTTCCTAAAATAATATTTCCTGTTGCATCAAAATTGTCATTATTGTAAATAAATCCTGCACCTAAACCGGCATACGTATGAACGTTTTTATTTACGCTAACATTAAATGGCAACAAACCATTTAGAGATAAGCCAAAGGATGTTGGTTTCGCAAACCCTACAAAAACTTCTGGCATAAGTTCAACTGTGGTATTTGGAAGACCATAATGAAATCGAACTCCAAGATTTGCAGTAGATTGTTCACCAACATTAAAACCGGTAAACGCTGAGGTTCCTTTATAGGTTAATTTCGAATTTATTTTTGAGCTGCGCTCATTTTGAATAAATTTTGGTTGTTTTGACGAAATTACCTCAACAGTTACATTTTCATTGTTTACGGCATCTTTATTATCTGCGCCAGCATTTATGATGATGGTATCAGGTTCATTTTGTGCCGGTGAAACTATAATTGTTTGTGGTTCATTATCATTTTTTGATAATTTTTCGATCTTTTTTTCATTTAATTCGATTTGTTTTTCCAACCTTTCAATTTTGTCGTTCAGTTCTTTTTCTGAAGTAGATATCTGTGCTTTTTGAACGTTTTTATTTTGATCAACAGGTTCAGATGCTTTCACAAGCAAATCATTTAACGCATCAATTTGTTGTTTTATATCGTTAATTTGCTGTTCATTTTCAGAAATATTCTTAGGGCTAACTTCAACTGGTTTTTGATAATTGCCATTTGTTTGCGATGTTTCCATTCCCTTTAAAATACGATCTAACAACGATTCAAATTGTGCAGGTGTCATTTGAATTAATTCTTGCTGGGTTTTTACAGATTCTGTTTTACCTTGAATTTCATTCGAAACACTTTTTACCTCAAATTTTTTCACTTCATTTAAGGCATCTTGAGCATTTTTCTTTTCTTCAAGAATAATTACCGCTCTATCAACATCATTTTCATTATAAGCCTTGTTTAAAGCTGAATTTAAGGAATCTATCTTAATGGTGTATGCCGCTTTTAACTTGGCTATTTTTTGTTCGTTTTCAGCTTTTTGCGCTTCAATGGTTTTTTTGTTTCTTTCCTGAATGGTAATTTCCTGCTCATTTAAGGCCTCATTCATATTTGAGTCATAAATATCATCCGGGGAAGCAGATTTTTTACCAAAAGTAATTTTGATACCTGCGTTATACATTAAATGAGTTTGCAGTTCATTAGGCGATTGAAGATCTTCAACATTTTGTCCGGAAGTAACTAAGGCGCGTGCACCACCTGTTATTAAAAAGTTTTTACTAAGCGGAATATTTAATCCTAAACCTGCAGAAGCAAATTCGGTGCTGGTGGCTTCTAAATCATTTTTACCTAAGTAATTTGAATAAGCATCTAAATATCCGCCACCTAAAATTAAATAAGGTGTAACGCCATTTCCATCGTTTAATCTGGCCCTGAATTCTAAACCGTACATACTCAACTTGTCAAAGTCGAATGAAATTTCTTCATTATTTGTGGCTCTTAAATAAAATAATCTGAAGCCTGTGTATTCGTTAAAATCCAACCCGGCATAACCTCCCAATAAATAGGTGTCTCTAAATAAAGAGTTATCGTCAAATTTTATGTAATTGGCACTTGGTTCAACAATCCATTGTAGTCCTTTAAATCCGCCTTTAAATTTATTTAAATAAGCTTTATCAAGACTGGATAATTCTCCCGGATTTCTTCCGCCCAAATAAAATTGCAATGAAGCCAAAGCGCTCCAGTTGCTCAATCTTTCACTTGAATAATCTGCACTGGTTACTCCCAGTACTGTTTTTTCTTCAGGTGACAATAAATTCTCTGCGGAATTAAAATTATACATCGTATTTTTTCCTTCCAAAGCAAGCGTAATTCTATCAGTCACATTTACTTTGAAACCGAGTCCTAGTCCTGCGTAAATTTGCTCAAATTTACTTCCGGTGGCTATTTCTTGCGTTTGAACGCCTGTTCCGAAGGTTATATAAGGATTAAGGTTATTTGTGCCTAAATTTGCTTTAACTTCTCCGCCCCAACGTGTAATATCTACTTCTTGTGGCATCATCAAAGCTTCGTCAAAATTGATAAACCCAAAATCATTGAAGCGGGTTTTAATATCGTCAGATTGACTGTAAACACCTCTTAATTCAAGGTATTCGCCAAAACCAAATCCAACTTTTGCGCCATAAAACATACCGTCTTCCAATCCGGCTTTGGAATCCCACCAAGTATATTCAGCGGTAGGAGAAATAGTGAAACTGATGTCTTTTACTTGGGAGAACCCAGCATAAAAGGTTAATAAAAATGTAATTAAAATGTATTTTTTCATTTTTTTGTTTTTATGATTTGTGAATTATTTATAAAGTCCCAGCGAATCAAACTGTATTTATTAAAATACTGAATCGATTTACCGAAAAATTGATGTTATAAAAATACTGAACATCGGCAGCCAGACTTTAGTGGCTTCCTTATTTTGGTTAATTATTGTGAATGTTCATTTTAAAATGTCAAATTGCTTTTGCAATTGAAATTATAAGAAATAGTATTTTTAGTTTTTCATTTTAAATTTAGTTTAGGGATTGTTTCATGTATTAAGACACACTTTTTTGCGAAAAGTCACATATTTCTGAAAAAAACTTGATGTGACTTTTATATAAGTTTTGTGTCTTATAGATAGAAGACATTAAAATAAAAATTAAATTATGAGATTATTATCCTTTATAATACTAAGTCTGGTTCCTTTTTTGGTTGCCGGACAAGCAACGTTGCCTAAAACGGAAAGTGCGGTTGTGATCAGCGAAACGCAATTAATGAGCATTGCTCAAAAAATGTATGATTATAAAAACAGAATGCAAGCCAAAAATGAGGTTTCGGTAACTGAAAATTATATCCCTGCTGATGTAAAAACTGCGTTTGTTGAAAAAATGTATTTACAGCAGTTAAAAATACAAGATGCTGAAATTAAAAATTATCTGAATTATCTGGAAACTAAAAATGATGACCGATACGATGCGTTATATGCGCGAATTTCAAAAATGGAATTGGCTTTATTAGGTAAAAACGCTGCTGCTTCGAAATCAATCATCAATGTCCCGCAACAACCCCAAAAGAATAATCCGATTGTTATTAATTTAAAAGAACCTGCAGCCAATAACATACAAACGTCGAATTTAAAGGAATCCTTAATTTTAAATAAAATAGATTCCTTAACCGCTGTGTTGGCAGCAATTAATGAAAAGGCGAACACTAAAATTCAAGAGCCGTCAAAAATTAAAATTCAAGAGTCTGTAAATAGTACAATTAACGATCCTGCAATAGTTAAAAATAACGATAAAACAGATTCTTTACAGATTGAAATAAATAGGATAAAGGAATCCATTGATAAAATAAAACAACGCGAAGAATCAAAAGAAGAAACAAAGATTGATTTCAGGAATTTGTACGTGTCTTATGAAGGTTATAAAAATGAAATATTTTTCGACACAAACAGCTATTTCATTGAAGCGGGCCAATTTAAAAAGGTGCAGGAAATAGCTGCCATCTTAAATTCAAATAAAGAAGTCGATGTTTTTATTAAAGGATTTGCCAGCAATACGGGAAAGCCTGAATACAATTTAAATTTGTCGATGCAACGTACCGAATCAGTTAAAAAAGCGCTAATCAAACTTGGTATTCCTCCATTAAGAATTTTAACCGATTATTATGGCATCGACTATAATGCCGATAACTTGCCACAGGCAAGACGAGCAACTGTTGAGCTGCTTATTAAAAAATAGAAAAATAATTCGCTAATTTTTTCATAACAAATAAATCAAAAAAATATAGCCCAAGGTTTAAACCTTAGGCTATATTTATAAATATATTTAGGAGTGATTATAAGGTCAACAAATCGTTAACGCTTCTAACGCCTGCAGCACTTTCAATAAATTTTGCTTTTTCTGCGTCGGTTAAATCAATTTCAACAATTTTTTCGATACCGTTTTTACCTATAATACATGGAACGCCTATCGCGATGTCTTTCAAGCCGTATTCACCGTCTAACAATGCAGAACAAGGGAACATTTTCATTTGGTTGTTCACAATGGCCTGAACCATAGAAGAAACTGCTGCACCCGGCGCATACCAGGCGCTTGTGCCCAACATACTTGTTAAAGTTGCTCCACCAACTTTGGTGTCTTCAGCAACTTTCGCCAAACGTTCTTCCGATAAATATTGTGTAACCGGAACACTGTTTCTTGTAGCGAAACGCGTTAAAGGCAACATACCGGTATCACTGTGACCGGCAATCACCATTCCGTCAACATCAGATTGCGGACAACCTAAAGCTTCAGCCAAACGGTATTTAAAACGTGCACTGTCTAAAGCGCCTCCCATACCAATAATTCTGTTTTTAGCGATTCCGGCAACTTTATGTGCCAAATAAGCCATAGTATCCATTGGGTTACTTACCACAATGATGATCACATTTGGAGAATGTTTCAACAAACTTTCAACAACCGATTTTACAATTCCTGCATTGATTCCAATCAATTCTTCACGCGTCATTCCTGGTTTTCTTGGAATACCGCTTGTAATAACAGCAACCTCGCTTCCTGCTGTTTTTGAATAATCATTTGTTGCTCCTGTAATTTTAGTGTCAAATCCCATTAACGAAGCTGTTTGCATAAGGTCCATTGCCTTACCTTCAGCATAATTTTCTTTAATGTCAATCAATACCACTTCCGAGGCGAAATTTTTAATAGCGATGTACTCAGCACAACTTGCACCTACAGCACCTGCTCCTACTACTGTTACTTTCATATCTAATGTGTTGTTTATTTTTATAAAAAATTAATCCAAATTTACGAATTATTATGCGAAAAGGCGGTAATATTTATGATAAAAAAAAGGACTGCAAATAAGCAGTCCTTTTAAATTTATGATATAAATATTGGTAAATGTGTAATTTTAAAACGCCAACGGTATTTACCTAAAGCTAAATGCGATACCAGCAGCCAGGGTGTTGTATTCCTGAATGGTGTAATCGGCAAATATTTTAAAGAATCCCAGACTCAATCTTGTTCCCACGGTGGCTCTAACGCCACTTACTTCAAAATCTAAGTTAATAGGATCAGTTACTGTTTTTTCAACTTTATCATTTGGAGCAGGATATCCGGTGTTGTATTCCAGCACATAAGTTCCTAACATTTTTAAGTCGGATGTACCTTCGCCGTAACCAATTCCTCCATAAAAATTAATGATTGGAAAGTTGATGGACGCGATGGCCTGAACGGTGTAAGACGACAAATTAAATGTGGCTACTTGGTTAGCACCGGGAATTGAACTGTCGTTTTGAATGTTATAATTTACATCCATATTGGTATAAGCGCCTAATACAGAAATATGCAGCGGCAGTTTTTCAATGGGACCAAATAA
>JAWOHJ010000021.1:0-7805 GCA_046485225.1 Lutibacter sp.
ATCGCTGTTTGATGAGCTTTGCATTTGCTGAACCATTTCAGGCGCCATTTGTGCAGAACTTGAACTTACGTCTCCAACGCCAAAATATAAGGTAATTGCAAACAATAAAATTCCGCCTATCACCATCCAAATAATAAACTGCAAAATACCGGCCATGGCATTTCCAATTATTTTTCCCATCATTAATTGAAATGGTTTTACTGATGAAATGATGACCTCAATAATTGGGCTAGTTTTTTCTTCGATTACGCTACGCATCACGGAAGTTCCATAAATAATAATAAACATAAAAATTAAATAACCAAAACCGCCGCCGGCAGCCATACGCAAAAGACTTCCAATTTTAGAAGATTTTTCTCCCGAAAAATTTTCAGCATCAATGGTAACTTTGGTTTCAATTGCCTTTATTTTATCAACATCAATTTGAAGTTGTGCTATTTTTAAATTTCTTATTTTCTTTTCAAGTTTACTTTCTATGCTGCTTAATACTGTTAAACTTGGCGTATCATTGGAAAAAAAAGTGATGCCATTTGAAAGTTCGTTCAAACTGTCACTTTTAGGAATCACCAACAATCCGTAATAAAATTCTTTGGTTTTTTCTCTTGCTTCGTCAATTCCCAAACTTGTTAAATCGATATATTTAATGGCGTTTGAATCTTCAAAAGCGTCAGAAAATTTTTGGGATTCATCAACAAAAGCAATGGTTCGAATTTCTTCCGCGTTTTTTTCATTTAAAAAAATGATCAATAAAAAAAGTCCGACCACCATTAGCGGACTCAATATGGTCATTACAATAAATGATTTGTTTTTAACCTTCGCAAAAAACTCTCTTTTTATAATTAATTTTAATTTGTCCATTTCTTTCTAAGTATTGGAAGCCACTGATTTTAAAAATATATCATTAACACTTGGAATAACTTCCGTAAAATGCGTAATCTGCGCTTTATTGTTTAAAAATTCAATCAAATCTTTTGAAGTTTCCCCGTTTTTTAAACTGAATAAAAGTCGTAAATCATCGGTGAAAGACATGGCTTGGGAAATTTCAACCGAAAACTTTTCATTGATTTGATTTAAAAGCAACTCTTTATTTTCAGACAACAAACCAACTTCAAACTGATTGGTTTTAAATTGTTGTTTGATGTCTTTTAACTTTCCGTCGAGTATTTTATTCGATTTATTGATCAATGCAATATAGTCGCACATTTCCTCTACCGATTCCATTCTGTGTGTGGAAAAAATGATGCTAGCGCCTTCATTTCTCAAATTTAAAATTTCATCCTTGATTAAATTGGCATTTATGGGATCGAATCCGCTAAAAGGTTCATCAAAAATTAACAATTTCGGACTGTGCATAACGGTGACAATAAATTGCACTTTTTGCGCCATTCCTTTAGAAAGTTCCTGAATTTTTTTATCCCACCAATGGGTAATTTCAAATTTTTCGAACCAATATTTTAATTTCTTTTTGGCTTCTTCTTTAGACATGCCTTTAAGCTGCGCCAAATATAAAGCCTGTTCCCCAACCTTCATGCTTTTATACAAACCACGTTCTTCCGGCAAATAACCAATATGCTGAATATGATGTGGTTGAAGAATTTCCCCATCTAAATAAACGGTTCCGCTATCGGGTAACGTAATTTGGGTTATAATTCTGATTAATGAGGTTTTTCCGGCACCGTTGGGACCCAACAATCCAAATATACTTCCCTTTGGTACCGAAATTGAAACGTTGTTCAATGCCGTAAAACTTCCATAGTTTTTACAGACATTTTCAACCGTTAAAACATTGTTCATGCGATAGTTTTTGATTCGAAGGACGAAAATATAACTATTTTGCTAAAAATTGGTTAATCTTAACCTAAAATTATTCCAGCTTTTCAATATACTTTTTTTGAATGGTTTTTAACAATTCCAAAGAAGCATTAGGCTTTACAATTCGTAAAATTTCGATAATTCCACGATTAACATAAAAAATTCCTTTGGCGATATCATAATTTGCATCGGCAATGTTGTGTTTTATTTCCTGGGTTATTTTTTTAAACTCTTCCCAAGTCATATATCTTGGCACTTCAATATAATAGGTATTGTCTTCATCTTTGGAATGATAAACTCCCATATCCAATTCTTCAATGGTGATGAAACGATTAATCCTTATTAAAACTTCGGTAGATTTAAATTTTTCGCTTTTTGCAAATTCATAACCTTCATCCTTATAATATTGCTGAATTTGTCCAATTTCATGAAAGCGATTTATTCCTTTTACCCTAATGCCGTCAATCTTTCGTGAATTCATAGTCACCTCACATTTTGCACCATCCAATTTCAAATTGTACTTCTCATTTATTTTTTTGGTAACGCGTAATATTTTTTCAAATGAATTTGGTGTTTTGGTCACAAAAATAATCGATACCGGTTTCACAATTTCTGTAAATCTGCCATAATAATTTTTATAAGGATCAGGAACATTGATTACAAATGTGCCCGGAAGCTTGTTTTCGTCGATGGTATCTATTTTTTCTTGTATGATAATTTTCCCGATGAGTTCTTTTGTTGCCATAGTTTAAAAGTTTGTGAATAGTTTTTTAAACTTATTCTTTTTTTCCATAATAAACAAACAAAATAATTTTTATTTAATTTATTATGCGCGCATAGTATTTTTTTTTATATATTTGATAAATGCAAAAAGAACAAACTATAGATCACGCGCTTAGAGCCACCTGGCAATCAGTGGCTAAAATGTATAATGAACAGGCTGCCAAGCACGACAGTACTATGGCTATGGCCTTTGTTTTATTGAATGTAGATATTGAAAATGGAACGCCTTCAACTGCATTGGGACCCTTAATGGGTATGGAACCCACCAGTCTTTCCCGTATTTTAAAAAGTATGGAGGATAAAAAACTCATTTATAGAGAAAAAAACCCAATTGATGGAAGAGGAATTTTAATAAAAATTACTGAATTCGGACTTGAAAAAAGAAATATTTCTAAAGCGCATGTCATTAAATTTAATGAAACGATCAGAAAACATATTTCTGAAGAAAAAATAAATCACTTTTTTCAAGTTACGGAAACCATTCAACAATTAATTAATGACAAAATTATTTTCAACAATAAACCGACCAAATAAAAAATAAATACCATTAACTTATGAAAAGACCAATAAAAAAAATAGCTGTAATCGGATCTGGCATCATGGGATCGGGCATTGCTTGTCATTTTGCCAACATTGGTGTAGAAGTTTTGCTGCTCGACATTGTTCCTCGTGAACTAAACGACGCAGAAAAAGCAAAAGGACTCACACTTGAAAACAAATTTGTTCGCAACCGTATTGTAAATGACAGCTTAAATGCTTCGTTAAAATCGAAACCTTCTCCTATTTATAATATCAAATTTGCTGAAAGAATTACTACCGGTAATTTGGATGATGATTTGCATAAGATTAAAGACGCAGATTGGATTATTGAAGTTGTTGTTGAACGATTAGACATCAAACAACAGGTTTTTGAAAAAATTGAAAAATTCAGAAAACCTGGCACGCTGATTACTTCCAATACCTCAGGAATTCCAATAAAATTTATGAATGAAGGAAGAAGCGCCGATTTTCAGGAACATTTTGCCGTTACGCACTTTTTTAATCCGCCACGCTATTTAAAACTTTTTGAAGTGGTTCCCGGTCCGGACTGCAAACAGGAAGTTGTGGACTTTTTAATGATGTACGGAGAAAAATTCTTAGGAAAAACTTCGGTTTTGGCAAAAGACACACCTGCATTTATTGGAAACAGGGTTGGAATTTTCGGAATTATGAGTTTGTTCCACCAAGTGAAGGAATTGGGATTGACCATCGAAGAAGTCGATAAATTAACAGGTCCGGTAATTGGTCGGCCAAAATCGGCCACTTTTAGAACGGTTGATGTGGTTGGATTGGATACGCTGGTTCATGTGGCAAACGGAATTCACGAAAACTGTAAAGATGATGAAGCGCATGACTTGTTTAAACTTCCCGATTTTATCGATACCATGATGAAAAATAAATGGTTGGGAAGCAAAACAAAACAAGGATTCTATAAAATGGTCACAGAAAATGGCCAAAGAAATATTCTTTCCTTAGATTTAAATACGTTGGAATATCGCCAAAATAAAAGAGCAAATTTTGCTACGCTTGAACTTACCAAAACCATTGATCACGTTATTGACCGATTTAAAGTGCTGGTAAAAGGAAAAGATAAAGCCGGTGAATTTTACAGAAAGAATTTCGCTGCAATGTTTGGCTATGTTCAAAACCGCATTCCTGAAATTTCAGATGAATTATACCGATTGGATGATGCCATGAAAGCAGGTTTTGGATGGGAACACGGACCTTTTGAAATTTGGGACGCCATTGGTGTTGAAGCCGGAATTGAATTGATGAAAGCTGAAAACCTGCCTGTTGCAAAATGGGTGACTGAAATGCTTGAAAGCGGAAATAAAAGCTTTTATGCGGTAAAAGAAGGCGCAAAATATTACTACTCCATTCCTTCTAAAAATCAAGAAAAAATTCCTGGGCAAGACAGTTTTATCATTCTTAATAACATCAGAGAAGCAAAAACAATTTGGTCTAATCCGGGCGCTTCCATCCAATATTTGGGTGATGGTGTTTTAAATATCGAATTCCAATCTAAAATGAATACGTTGGGCGGCGAAGTTTTACAAGCCATCAATAAAGGAATTGATTTGGCAGAAACGGAATATGAAGCTGTAATTTTAGGAAACCAAGGCGCAAATTTCTCAGTTGGTGCCAATTTAGGAATGGTTTTTATGATGGCTGTTGAGCAGGAATATGACGAATTGAACTATTCCGTAAAATATTTTCAAGATACCGTAATGCGTTTGCGTTACTCTTCTTGCCCAACCATTATTGCTCCGCACGGATTTACTTTTGGAGGCGCTTGTGAAATGAGTATGCACGCTGATAAAGTAATTGCCGCTGCAGAAACGTATATTGGTTTGGTTGAATTTGGCGTGGGAATTATTCCTGGTGGAGCCGGATCAAAAGAAATGGCGTTGAGAGCTTCGGAAGGCGTATTGAAAGACGACGTGAAACTGAACAAATTGCGCGATTTCTTTATCAATGTCGCAATGGCAAAAGTGGCAACATCAGCTTATGAAGCTTACGATTTAGGATTTTTCAAAGAACATAAAGACATCGTTGTGGTAAACAGAGACCGTCAAATTGCAACGGCAAAACGCCACGCCATTCAAATGCTGGAAGACGGTTACACGCAACCAATTCCTAAAAAAGCATTGGTTTACGGACAACAGGCTTTGGGAATGTTTTTAGTGGGAACCGACAGTTTGGAAAAAGGACATTATGCTTCTGAACACGACAAGAAAATAGCCAATAAATTAGGTTATGTGATGGCTGGAGGGAATTTATCAGAACCAACTTATGTTTCAGAACAGTATTTATTGGATCTTGAACGTGAGGCGTTTATGAGTTTAACTACCGAGCGTAAAACCTTAGAACGTATAGAGCACATGTTAAAAACCGGAAAACCATTACGAAACTAAAAATTAAAAAAAATGAAAACAGCATATATAGTACAAGGATATAGAACGGCCGCGGGCAAAGCGCCAAAAGGAGTTTTTAGGTTCAAACGGCCCGATGAACTTGCTGCAGAAACCATTGAACATTTATTGAAAGATTTTCCTCAGTTGGATAAAAAAAGAATAGATGATGTAATGGTTGGAAATGCCATGCCGGAAGCAGAACAAGGTTTGAATATCGGACGATTAATTTCATTGATGGGGTTAAAAATTGAAGATGTTCCGGGAATGACCGTAAACCGCTATTGCGCATCAGGATTGGAAACAGTAAGTATTGCCGTTGCTAAAATACAATCGGGAATGGCCGATTGCATTATTGCAGGGGGTGTTGAAAGCATGAGTTACATTCCAATGGGCGGTTATCGTCCGGTTCCCAATTATAAAACGGCCAAAGAAGGCAACGAAGATTATTATTGGGGAATGGGATTGACTGCGGAAGCGGTGGCAAAACAATTCAATATTTCTCGTGAAGATCAGGATGAGTTTTCTTATAAATCTCATTTGAAAGCTTTAAAAGCGCAGGCTGATGGCAAATTTACAAGCGGTATTGTTCCCATCAATATAGAAGAAGTTTATATTGATGAGAACGGTAAAAAACAGGTTAAAAATTACTTGGTTTCTAAAGATGAAGGTCCGAGAAAAGAAACATCTATAGAAGCTTTGTCAAAATTACGTCCGGTATTTTCGGCTGATGGAAGCGTAACTGCCGGAAATTCATCACAAATGAGTGATGGCGCAGCATTTTTATTGGTGATGAGCGAAGAAATGGTTAAAGAACTCAACATTGAGCCAATCGCCCGCATGGTATCCTACGCAGCCGTTGGTGTTGAACCAAGAATCATGGGAATTGGACCTGTAAAAGCGATTCCAAAAGCACTGAAACAAGCCAACTTAACATTAAAAGACATCGATTTAATAGAATTGAATGAAGCTTTTGCTTCACAATCTTTGGCAGTGATGCGTGAGTTGGGTATCAATCAGGAAATTGTAAATGTGAATGGTGGCGCTATCGCGTTAGGCCATCCGCTGGGTTGTACGGGCGCCAAACTTTCGGTGCAGTTATTCAATGAAATGCGCAACAGAAAAAGCAAATACGGAATCGTGACGATGTGCGTTGGAACGGGCCAAGGCGCAGCAGGAATTTACGAATTATTAAAATAAAACAATCAGGCTTTTTTATCATCAGCCAATTAACAAAACTTAAACATCAAATTAAAAAATGGAAACAACTAAAGGAGGAGAATTTCTAATCAAAGAAATTAAATCGGAGGATATTTTTGTGTCGGAAGAATTCAGTGAAGAACAAAAAATGATGAAAGAAGCGGTGATTGAATTTATTGACCGCGAAGTTTGGCCACACAAAGAACGTTTTGAAAATAAAGATTTTGCTTTAACGGAATCGGTGATGCGCAAAGCAGGAGAATTGGGATTTTTGGGTGTTTCTATTCCTGAAGAATACGGCGGAATTGGTATGGGATTTATCTCAACAATGTTGGTAACCGATTATATGTCTTCTGCAACAGGTTCCGTAGCAACAGCTTTTGGCGCGCACACAGGTATTGGAACGATGCCAATTTACCTTTATGGAACCGAAGAACAAAAACAAAAATACCTGCCGGCTTTAACATCTGGTGAAAAATTTGGCGCCTATTGTTTAACAGAGCCGGGAGCGGGAAGTGACGCCAATTCAGGAAAAACTACAGCGCAATTAACTGCCGATGGAAAACATTATAAAATTAACGGACAAAAAATGTGGATTTCAAACGCAGGTTTTGCCGAAATTTTTATTGTTTTTGCGCGTATTGAAAACGACAAAAATATTACCGCTTTCATTATGGATTTCGATAAAAAAAATCCGAATGGGGTTACTTTGGGCGCAGAAGAAAATAAACTTGGAATTACATCATCATCAACACGTCAGGTGTTTTTTGGCGACACTTTAATCCCTGTTGAAAATATGTTGGCAGGACGAGGCGAAGGTTTTAAAATAGCCATGAATTCCTTAAATGTTGGCCGTATAAAATTAGGCGCTGCCTGTTTGGATGCCAGCAGAAGAATTATCACCGAATCCGTTAAATACGGAAATGAACGCATTCAGTTTAAAGTGCCAATTTCAAGTTTTGGCGCCATCAAGAAAAAATATGCTGAAATGTGCACCAAAGCATTTACCTTGGATGCCGGAAGTTACCGTGCCGCAAAAGACATTGAAAATATGATCAA
>JAWOHJ010000204.1:0-6396 GCA_046485225.1 Lutibacter sp.
AAGAAAAATAAATAAACTGCATTTTCTCATATTTTGCGATAGTTAAAAAATAATTTGGCCGAAGATTTTAAATCAAACCGTGAAGTGTCATTTATTGAAATTACGCTTCCATCAGTGCTTGGCGAAAGAAAAACAGTAAATCCGAAATATTTGGTGTTGTAGATTATAGCAATGTCTTGTTTTGGAATTTCAATCATCGTAGTTAATTCTGATGAATTTTCAGGCACATTGATAATGGGTTGCAAAACGTAAATTGGCGCACCAAACGCATCGTAAAAAGTAATGCTCAGTTTAAAATTCCTGTTGAAAGTGTTTTTAGTGACGACCGTAAATTCCACTTTTTCCAAATAAGGCTTAGTGTCATCCGTAATTGGAGGATCAATAAAATCGCTGGTGACTTTAATTTCTTGATTTAAATCATTCAAAAAATCGGGTGCGGCTAAGTTTAAATAAATTAAGGTTGAAATAAATGTGGTGTGAATATTGGCATCCTCAAGTTGGTTAAAATCAACGTCCTTTGTACAACCCATTAAAAATAAAATGACCAATGCTGTTGCTAAAATTTTTTTGATTTTCATTTTATTCAGAATTTCATTTGTATCGCTTACAAAAAACGTTTTATTTCCATTAAACTGTTGACCGATTTAATATTTTCTGAAACAGGTTGTGCGTTGAAATTACAAAAAATAACATCAAAACCTGCATCCTTTGCACCCATAATATCGGCTTCCCAGTTGTCGCCAATCATGATTGATTCAGAGGAAACTGCGTTTGTGATTTCCAAAGCATATTCAAAAATAATGCGATTTGGTTTTTTTACGCCGGCATCTTCAGAAGTTATTATTTTATTGAAATACTTTGATAAACCTGAATTTTCAATCTTTTGATACTGAACTTCATTAAACCCGTTTGTGATGATATGAAGTTTGTAATTCACAAACAAATGCTCCAAAATTTCGTGTGTTCCATCGAAAAGTTGATTGTGGTGTGGCAAAACATTGATATAATCAACCGACAAATGTTCTAAAAGTTGAATGTCAAACTTTTCGTTGATTTTTACAAACGTATCTTTTAATCTGCCCAATCGCATCTCTTCTTTGGTCACTTTTTCATCCCTATACAGTTTCCAATAATTTTCATTAATTCCTCTGTAATAACTAAGAAACTTTTGAAGATCGGCTTTTACCTGATGTTTTTTAAAAACGGTTTCAAAAGCGATGTCAGAATTTGTTTCAAAATCCCAAAGCGTATGGTCTAAATCGAAAAATATGTGCTTAATTTGTTTCATCTGTTAACATTTTATTTTTTATTGGTACAGATGCAGTCGCCATTAATCATGCTGCTGTGTATCAAAATTTGTTATGGCTCGTTTCATCTGTTAACATTTTATTATTTATTGGTACAGATGCTGTCGCCATTAATCATGCTGCTGTGTATCAAAATTTGCTATGGCTCGATTCATTTATACTAATTTGCACAATGTACTTAAATTGAATTTAAAATAAAATAAACCAAACATAAATTTTATGATTTAGAAGAATTTTAAAAAAAATAAGTCTTAAAGTATATTTTCTTTTTAAATAATGGTTGCTTTATAAATAGCTGTCCAGCCATTCCAATAGTCACTTTCGCATAAAGTGTCATTATGAAAAACTGAAATAAAAGTACCGTTCACTTTTTGAACTTCATTTTTCAATGCTAAAATTTTGGCCAAAGAATCTTCATTCGAAAGTTGCATATATTGCTTTAAAGTAACATCAGTAAATGCGAAAGGGAATATTTTTAATGGTGTCAGAATTTCAAAATCGAGATCGTAAAAATAGAATGGCGTGCAGGTACTTGCCCTAAAACCGGCTGATTTTTCGTAACCCATTGTATAATCTTCATTCAAATCTATATCTAGTAAATTTTGGTATGTATCCGGCAGACTTAAACGTAAATAATGCTGGCGAGAACATGTTATGGGGCGGTTTACAATATATTCTAACTTTAATTTTTCTTTTTTTAACTTTTCAACATTTTTAAAAGTAAAATATGAAGGCAGTAAACCAACTTGTGCATAATCGGCCACAGATTTTATTAAGGATTTGAAATTGATATTGGAAGATGAAATATTTTTATCGAAGGTGGTATAATCTCCAATTAAAAAGAAAAAAATCGTTTGTACATTATTTTCTTTTTTAATTTTTAACAAAGTTGAAAAGGTATCATATGGATCTTCTTTAAAATTTAAGATGGTCAGCAGCCTGTTCCTGAAATTAATAAATTTTAAATTCAACAAATCCTTTAAAAATCCGCCGGTTGATCGCACAACGCCTTTATGCTTGTATATGTAAGCCATATCAACATTAATGGTTGATATTAATTTGAAATCTCTTTGGACATAGTTATAATTTGGAAATTTAATTTTTAGCAGTTCCAAAAACTTAAAAGCCCAAATATCAACGACCGGTTTTTCTAAAAATCCATTTTTAAATGCCAAACTTTCTCCAGCCGAAAATCGCTCGTGTACATCTTGTACGTGCGGCAAATACTCCTCATACCTGCTAATGAGATAAAAACTTGCGGCAAAAATATCAAATGGAATCATTGAAGATTCTTTGATTGGAAAAAAACAAGGTACATCATCCCATTTATAAATCTTAATTTCAACATCATTGATTCCCTGTTCAAATAATAAATCGTAGCTTCGGATAAAGAATTCGGCACCCAACGGAGATTTTGAATAGGTTATTTTTGGCCCGTTATGAGCAACAAACTCATTGACTTTGGTGGTAAATGTCACAGGAATTTTAAGTATTCGACCAAAAAAATGTTTAAAGATATAGTTGATTCTTGGTGTTATTTTATGGGTATAAATGAGCAGCATTTATTGTTTTATTTATTGGTTTAACTGCCGACTGAAACTAAATCCTGTTTGCTAAAGAATATTTTCATCGGCAAAGCTAAAATACGCATTTTCGGTAATAATTATATGATCCAGCACTTTTATGTCCAACGTTTCTCCGGCAAGTTTCAATTTGCTTGTTATTGATTTATCTGCTTGGCTGGGTTGCAATTTTCCGGAAGGATGGTTGTGACATAAAATAATGGCTGTTGAAAATAGTTCAATTCCCTTTTTAAACACCAGCCTCACATCGACCAAAGTACCTGTTAATCCACCCTTGCTCAACTGTTCCTTGTGCAACACTTTGTTGGAATTGTTTAAATAAACAATCCAAAATTCTTCGTGGTGCAGTTCACCAATCAACGGTTGCATGATGTCAAAAATGGCTTTACTTCCTGTAATTTGCGGCAGTTCTATGGCTTCTTCAAGCCTTCTTCTGCGCCCAAGTTCTAAGGCGGTAATAATAGAAATAGCTTTTGCTTCGCCAATTCCTTTAAATTTTTGCAAATCGGAAACCGACATTTTTCCAAGCTTGTTTAAATTATTGTCTATTGAAGCTAAAATTCTTTTAGACAGGCCAACTGCGCTTTCATTTCTGCTCCCCGAGCCAATTAAAATTGCAACTAATTCGGCATCTGATAATGCCGCTTTTCCTTTTAGCACCAATTTTTCTCTGGGTCTGTCATCTTCAGCCCACGACTTTATAGAAACTGATTTGTTTTGGTAATTCATAACAATTTTTTTATCAAATATAAGATTATATCTTTGCGAAAATATTCTGTATATGAAAATTATTATTGCAGGTGCGGGAGATGTTGGTTTCCATTTGGCAAAACTACTTTCTTTCGAGTCGCAAGACATATATTTAGTTGACACCAACGCCGAAAAACTTGAGTATGCCAGCAACCATATTGATGTAATCACCAAAAAAGGTGATGCCACTTCCATAAAGCTTTTAAGAGATATTAATATTGACAAGGCCGATATTTTTTTAGCGGTAACAGAATCCCAAAACACAAATTTCACCTTGGCCGTTTTGGCTAAAAAATTAGGCGCAAAAAAAACGATTGCCCGAGTTTCAAATCATGAATTTACTGTAAATTCTGAAATTGACTTCGCCGAATTGGGTATTGACAGTATGATTTCTCCAGGGGAATTAGCAGCAGATGAGATTAAAATGTTGTTACACCAATCAGCATTTAACGACACCATTGAATTTGAAAACGGAGCCTTAAATATTTTAGGCAGCACTTTAGACTATACTTCTCCACTCATAAATTTAACGGTTCAGGAAGGTCGGGAACGTTTCCCTGACGTTGAATTTATTACAATTGCCATTAAACCAGAAAACAGCAGCGAAACTATAATTCCGAGAGGAAATACCGTTTATCATGCCAAAGACCAAATTTATTTCTCCGCACCAAAAGAAAGCATCAAAAAACTCTATAAATTGATGGGAAAAAAGCCCTTTGATGTTAAAGACGTTATGATATTAGGTGCCGGTAAAATTGGGATTAAAGCGGCAAGAAATTTATGCGACAATAAATTTAATGTCAAATTAATAGAAATAGGGAAAGAAAGAGCGAAAGAGGTTGCCGAAAAATTGCCTAATGCTTTAATAATTTGGGGAGATGGACGAATAGTTGAGTTGCTGGAAGAAGAGAATATTTCAGAAATGGATGCTTTTGTGGCGGTAACGGGAAATTCTGAAACAAATATTATGTCGTGCCTTGTGGCAAAATCCAAGGGCGTTAAAAAAACAATCGCCTTGGTTGAAAATATGGATTATATCAACATTTCACAAACCATAGGCATTGACACTTTGATCAATAAGAAATTATTGGCAGCTAGCGCCATTTTTAAATATGTTCGCAAGGGCGAGGTACTAAAACTTGCTAACTTACATAATGTTGATGCAGAAGTTTTAGAGTTTAGGGTTAAAGAAAACTCTCCAGTTACCAAAAACTTAATAAAGGATATAAACCTTACCCGAAAAGCTGTTTTTGGCGGCGTCATCAGAGATGGAATAGCAATGATGACATTTGGTGATTTTCAAATATTGGCAGGTGATAAAGCTGTAGTGTTTTGCTTGCCGGAAGCCATTAATAAGGTTGAAAAGCTCTTTAACTAATTATGAAGCATCTTAACATAAAAATCATTATTAGCTTTTTAGGATTAACCTCTATGCTAAATGGCCTATTTATGTTATTTGCGGTTCCTTTCAGCATTTATTATGATGAATTTGAAAAATGGGGAATATTTTATGCTGGAATTACCACTATTGCCATTGGCTTTTTACTCTGGTTTTTCAATAGAAACGCTAAAAAAAGCCTTGGAAAAAAAGAAGGCTATCTCATTGTTACTTTAGGATGGCTTATGTTAAGTTTCACTGGAACTTTACCTTACGTTTTTACCGATACCATTCCCATTTACACCAATGCTTTTTTCGAAACTATTTCGGGTTATTCTACCACCGGTGCTTCAATATTAACTGATATTGAAGTGATGCCAAAAGGAATTTTATTTTGGCGAAGTGCAACGCATTGGATTGGCGGTATGGGAATTATTGTTTTAACCGTGGCTATTTTACCGATGTTGGGCATTGGAGGAATGCAACTTTTTATGGCTGAAGCACCAGGACCATCCACAGATAAATTGCATCCAAGAATAACAGAAACTGCAAAAAGATTGTGGATTATTTATTTTTCGTTAACCATTGCAGAATTCTTTTTACTTAAAATTGCCGGAATGAACTGGTTTGATGCCATTAACCACGCAATGGCCACGATGAGTACGGGCGGATTTTCAACAAAAAACGCAAGTGTCGCCTATTGGAATGGGTATCCAATCATACAGTACATTATCACCCTATTTATGTTTATTGCAGGCGCCAATTTTGTATTGACCTATTTCGCGTTAAAAGGAAAAATTAGCAAGGTTTTTAACAATGAAGAGTTTAAATATTACTTTTTTGGAATAATTGCTTTAACCATTGTAATCACTGTAATCATCGTAAACTTCCAAGACCCTAATTTGGTCACCAGCATTGATCATCCAAAACCTTGGGGCGAAACCGAAAGTGCTTTTAGGCATGCTGCTTTTCAAGTTACTTCTATTTTAACTACAACTGGCTTTGTGACTGCCGACTTTACCATGTGGAACTCCTTGGCAACCATGCTTATTTTTTCTTTATTTTTTATTGGAGGATCAGCGGGTTCAACTGCCGGCGGAATGAAAATTGTTCGCCATGTAATAATGATAAAAAATACCTTTTTTGAATTTAAAAAATTATTGCATCCAAATGCCATTATTCCAGTTCGGTATAACGGAGTGGGCGTTCCTAAACATATAATTTACAATATCTTGCCCTTTTTTGTACTATATATGCTCATTTTTATAGTGAGTTCCATAACATTAACTTTTTTCGGATTGGATTTTGTGACCGCAATAGGCGCCACAGCCTCTTCATTGGGGAATATTGGTCCGGCTCTTGGAACTTTAGGTCCAGT
>JAWOHJ010000126.1:0-5202 GCA_046485225.1 Lutibacter sp.
AGTGAAAAACCGGTATTGGCAATTTTAGGAGGCGCAAAAGTGTCTTCAAAAATAACGATTATCGAAAATATTTTAGATAAAGTTGATCATTTAATCTTAGGCGGAGGAATGAGTTTTACCTTTGTTAAGGCGCTTGGAGGCAAAGTTGGAAATTCTATTTGTGAAGATGACAAACAAGAACTGGCGCTTGAAATATTAAAGAAAGCAAAAGAAAAAGGCGTTCAGGTTCACATTCCTGTGGATGTGATTGCCGCAGACGATTTTAGCAACGACGCACATACGCAGATATGCGATATCGATAAAATTCCTGACGGATGGCAAGGTTTGGATGCCGGACCAAAATCGAGGGAACTTTTTCATAAAGTGGTTATGGAATCTAAAACCATTCTTTGGAACGGACCTGTGGGTGTTTTTGAGATGGAAAGTTTTGCCAACGGTACTATTGCTTTGGGAAATTCAATTGCTGAAGCAACTAAAAACGGCACTTTCTCTTTAGTTGGCGGCGGCGACTCCGTTGCAGCAGTTAAACAGTTTGGTTTTGAAGACAAAGTAAGCTATGTATCAACCGGAGGCGGTGCGATGCTTGAAAGCCTTGAAGGTAAAGTATTGCCGGGAATAGAAGCTATACTTAAATAACCTGTAAAACATAAAATGATTAAAAACGCTTTTGAAATTTTCAAGAGCGTTTTTTCTGCTTTAAATGATTAGTTTTGAAATTCAATAAATTTTTGATAAGATGAAATACACCACGCTGCCAAATACCAACATAAAAGTGAGTAAAATTTGTTTGGGCACGATGACTTACGGACAACAAAATACCGAAAGCGATGCTCATGAACAATTGAATTATGCCTTTGAAAATGGCATGAATTTTATTGACACTGCAGAAATGTATTCCATTCCCGGAAAAAAAGAAACACAGGGAAGCACCGAGCGGTTTATTGGAAGCTGGCTGAAAGAGCAAAAAAGAGACCAATTAATTGTAGCATCCAAAGTGGTGGGACCCAATGATTATTTTAAATATATTAGAGAAAATTTAGGCTTTTCAAAAGAAGTGCTTCATGATGCTTTGGAAAAAAGTTTAAACCGATTACAAACCGATTACGTGGATCTTTACCAATTGCACTGGCCGGAAAGAAACACCAACTATTTTGGCAAAAGGAATTACAAACACGACGCAAATGAAAAATGGGAAGACAATTTTAAGGAAGTTATAGAAGTGCTGGACCAATTTGTTACAGCAGGAAAAATTCGTCATTATGGGGTTTCCAATGAAACTTCTTGGGGATTGATGCGCCATTTGGAGGAAAGCAAACACCATAATTTAACACGTTGTAAAACCATTCAAAATCCGTATTCTTTATTAAACAGAACTTTTGAAATTAATTTGGCAGAGGTTGCCCATCGTGAAAATGTTGGTTTGTTGGCCTATTCGCCCTTGGGTTTTGGCATGTTGTCGGGCAAATACCTCACAGGCAATGCTGCTGAAAATTCGCGTTTAAATTTGTTTCCGGCATATTCCAGATACAGCAGCGAACAGTCAAAATTTTTAACCCAAAAATATGCCGAATTGGCAAAGGAATTAAACTTAAGTCTGGCGCAATTGGCATTGGCTTTTGTGAATCAGCAGCCTTTTTTAACCTCCACAATTGTTGGTGCAACTACGATGCAACAATTAAAAGAGAACATTTCAAGTATTGACGTTGCACTTTCCGAAGAAATCTTGAAAAAAATTGATGAAATTCACGAACTACAGCCAAATCCCGCACCGTAAAAATTCATAAAACGACACTGTTTAATTATTTAAAAACGAATAAAAGGTAAATTTATCTTATAACCTGACTTAAATCATCTTTTATCCTTAATTTATATTGTTTTTTTGTTGCAAATATCTCAAACATATTACACAATTTAATCAATATGAAATTTAAGCATTTATTTAATGTCGTTTTATTGCTTGTTACAATACAAAGCTACGCACAGTTTACTATCAGCGGTGAATTAAGGCCGCGAGCAGAATACAGAAATGGATACAAAACTTTAACGGCAGACGGTTCGGACGCCGCTTTATTTGTGTCGCAACGCACACGTTTAAGCACCCAATATGTTTTAGAAGATTACACGTTTTTTATAAGTTTTCAAGACGTTAGGGTTTGGGGAGACGTTCCTCAATTAAATACCGCCGATAAAAACGGTTTATCTTTGCACGAAGCTTGGGGAAAGGTGAAATTTAGTCCAAATTTCGCAGTAAAATTAGGTCGCCAAGAAATAAATTATGATGATCAAAGAATTTTTGGAAACGTTGGCTGGACACAGCAAGGACGTAGCCATGATATCGCTATTTTCAAATTAGAAAATGAAAACTACAAATTTGATTTGGGACTTGCATACAATCAAGATGCCGAAAACTTATTTGGAAATACCTACACCACAACCGGAAATTATAAAGCAATGCAATATGCATGGTTTCATAAAGATTGGAATAAATTTAATGCAAGCTTTTTGATTTTAAACAATGGTTTACAAAACATTGTTGAAGATGAAATTAGGTATAGCCAAACTTTTGGTTCGCATTTAAAATATAAAGCCAGTGACGCTTTAAACTTCAATGCAAATATTTATTTACAATCGGGTAAAGATATTCAAGACAATGATTTAAGCGCATATTTAATTGGATTAGATTTGGGGCACAAAACCTCTTCAAAAGTTGATTTAGGCCTTGGTTTTGAAATTCAATCTGGTAATGACAATGCTTTAATTGGCAATAAAAACAAAGCTTTCACTCCTTTCTACGGAACGAATCATAAATTCAATGGTTTTATGGATTATTTCTACGTTGGAAACCACGCAAATAGTGTTGGATTGGTTGATATTTATGCAAAAATTGGGACAAAAATTGGCAATAAATCTAGTTTAACCGCAACTGTGCATAATTTTTCGGCTCAAGCTGAAATTGCTTCAAATGTAGACAAACAACTTGGAACTGAAGTTGACCTTGTTTATTCACATAAATTTAATGGAGATGTTACCATAGAAGCCGGATATTCTCAAATGTTTGCTTCTGAAGGATTAAAAGTTGTAAAAAACAATTTTGACGACAACGTCAATAACTGGGCTTGGTTAATGATCACTATTAAACCAACCTTATTTAACTCAAAATGAAATTACTAAACAAGGCTTTATGAGTTTTTTTAAAAAATTAATACCACCACTTGAATGGCGATTGCCCGTAATCATTTTATTGGGCGCCATGACCGGACTTACGTTGTATGCGCTTATTGAATCTAAGGCGGTATCCTATTTATCAGATGATCCAAAAACCTGTGCCAATTGCCACGTAATGACGCCTCAATACACCACTTGGCAAAATAGTTCGCATAGACAATGGGCGTCTTGTAACGATTGCCATGTTCCGCAAGATAATTTTTTCAAAAAATACGCATTTAAAGCAAAGGATGGTTTGTATCATGCATCGGTTTTCACAACACGTGGTGAGCCTGAAGTAATCAGAATGAAGGAAGCGAGCGCTGAAGTTGTTCAAAGCAATTGCATTAGATGCCATCAAGACCAAGTAACCGACGCAAAATTAAGCGGATCTGTTGAAAATCATTTTGAAAACAGAACCGACAGAAAATGTTGGACTTGCCATCAGGAAGTTCCACACGGAAGCGTTCACAGCCTGTCATCAGTAAAATATTATGGAAAAATACCGGGAGAACATCAAGAAACCATACCGGAGTGGTTAAGCAAAAAATTAAATGATTCAAAAAAATAAAACAATAAAACAATGAGTAATATAAGAAAACCTTGGAAAAATTGGGTGCTGTTTATAGCATCTTTAGTAGTTGTATTTTTGTTAGGACTATTAGTTTCGTCAATAACAGAGCGAAAATTGGAAGCTAAATTTGCCTATACTCCATTAACTAAAATCAATAAATTAGAACCTAGAAATGAAGTTTGGGGAGAAAATTTCCCACGTGAATTTGAATCTTACTACAGAACCGCCGACACTACATTTAGCTCTAAATACAACAGTTCCGCAAAAGTGGACTTGTTGGCAAAATACCCTGAATATGTTGTTTTATGGGCAGGATACGGTTTTTCTAAAGACTATAATGCAGGACGCGGTCACGCTCATGCTATTGATGATATGCACAACACATTGCGTACAGGAGGTCCAACCGGCCCTGAAGACGGTCCAATGCCTTCTACTTGCTGGACGTGTAAATCTCCAGATGTTCCAAGATTAATAAATGAAATTGGGGTTGATGATTACTATAAAGGAAAATGGGCAAGTAAAGGTATGCAAATTGTAAATCCTATCGGATGCGCGAACTGTCACGATGAAAAATCAATGAAATTGACCATAACGCAACCAGCTTTGATTGAAGCATTCCAGCGTCAAGGAAAAGACATTTCAAAAGCAACGCATAACGAAATGCGCTCATTGGTTTGTGCACAGTGTCACGTAGAATATTATTTTAAATCGGATATTCCTGGAAAAGAAGGAATTCAGTATTTAACACTTCCTTGGGATGGCGGGCAAACCATTGAAGACATGGAAGTATATTACGACAAAATTAAGCATGTTGACTGGGTGCATGGACTTAGCAAGGCTCCAATGCTAAAATCACAACATCCAGATTATGAAATTTATAAATTGGGTATTCATGCTAAAAGAGGTGTTTCTTGCGCAGATTGCCATATGCCCTATAAAACAGAAGGCGGACAAAAATTTACGGATCACCATATTCAATCTCCTTTAAATAATGTTGCCAATTCTTGTCAGGTTTGCCACAGGGAAGAAAAAGAGGAGTTAATTAAAAACGTATTTGACAATCAAGACAAAATAGCCGCCAATCGCATAGAATTGGAAAAATTACTGGTTCGTGCACACGTAGAAGCCGGTAAATGTTGGGAGTTAGGAGCTACAGATGCTCAAATGAAAGACATTTTACAAGGTATTCGTTTAGGCCAATGGCGTTGGGATTTTGTGGCATCTTCTCATGGAGGTTCATTCCACGCACCGGTTGAAATGGGCCGGGTTTTGGGTAAAGGAATTATGATTACCCAAGAAACCAGAATTAAATTGGCTAAATTGTTAATGCAATTAGGGTTTAAGGGTGATGTTCCTTACCCAGCCATTGAAACAAAAGCTGCTGCCCAAAAATTCATTGGTTTAGATATGGAAAAATTAAAAGC
>JAWOHJ010000026.1:0-6600 GCA_046485225.1 Lutibacter sp.
TTTTCTTCTTCAATAAATTGATTGAACAATTGCAGCCATAATTTTGGAACCAAACAATCGGCATCCGTGGTGATAATCCATTCAAAACTTGACAAATTTATGGCTGTGTTGATGGCGTCCTTTTTAGGCGAATTTGTTTTTCTTACATTTTGCAACAGACGCAAGTTTAAGGTTGGATTTTGTTTTGAAAATGCTGCAAGAATCGGATTAAAATTGTCTTTGGAATCATCGTTTACCAATAAAATTTCATATAATTCAGAAGGATAATTCAGTGCTGAAAATGAGTTTAATAAATTTGGTAAATTATGTGCCTCGTCTCTGAATGGAATCACTATAGAAAACCTGTTTTTAGGAATGATATTTTTGTTTTTTACGCACTTGTTTTTATTCAAACCAAAGATAAAAGCCAGAATCAGCGACAAATAAATGATCGATATTAGGATTGAAATATAAATCATTTTTCGGTGATCATTTTAAAGTTCAACACAAATATACTTCCTAATATTGCTGGAATTGCAAAATTTAGCAACCACATAAAAGTAGTAACGGTTACAATTGTTAACGGATTTGCATCAATAAAACCAAAAATAAAAACCGCGACCGATCCTTTAATCACCCAATCAAAAATGGCCAAACCCGGAATGATTGAAGCGATAAAATACGTACTAAGAATCAGACTCATCAGCATAAAATAATCGGCTTCAATTTGAAAAAGTCTTAATAAAAAGTAAAACTGATGTGAGAAAATCAAATATCGAAACAACGAATATGCCAATGTTTTCGCCTGAATTTTCATCGGTAAATCTTTTGAATAATTGAGAATTTTGCGAATTAATGCTGTCAGTTTTTTGATGATTCTTAAATTTTTTCCAATTAAATAAAACAACAGCAAAACACTTAAAATAAGAAAGAATCTGGGTAAGTTAAATGAGAACATTTCAACATCAACATAATAACTTAAAAAGGACAATCCGAAGATTCCGAAAAACATGGTAACGGCTAACTGACTTATATTTCCGATCAGGTTTAAAACCATGATTTTTTTTCTCAATTTCTTTTCAAAATACAAGGCTTTTGCACCATATTCCCCAATTCTGTTTGGTGTAATCAAGGAGAAAGTTAAGGAAGCTAAACACTGTTCATAAGCTTCAAAAAACGTGATTTTTTTTTCGTTGGAAGCCAATGTCTGCCATTTAAATATTTCCAACAGCCAATTAGCATCGGTAAACAAAAGCAACAGTAAAATCAACCAGATGTTTTTAGAAAAAAGGAGAAAAAATTGTTGTTTAAGTTGTGTGAATGACAAAAGTTGGTTGGTGGCTAATTGCTGATATATAAAATAAAACGCGCCAATAACTATTGCTAATTTTAGCAGCAAAAAAATGAAGCGTTTGTATTTGTGCAAGATATTGTACATTTGGTTTTACAAATAAACAACTAATTGAGCACAGAAAAAATCATATTGGGAATTGATCCGGGAACCACCATCATGGGTTTTGGGTTGATAAAAATTATCAATAAAAATATGGAATTAATTCGGATGGATGAATTAATGCTCAAAAAATACGACGACCATTATTTAAAGTTAAAACTCATTTTTGAGCATACCATTCAACTTATTGATACCTATCATCCTGATGAAATTGCGATTGAAGCGCCTTTTTTTGGAAAAAATGTGCAGTCTATGCTAAAGTTGGGACGCGCACAAGGCGTTGCGATGGCTGCTGGTTTATCAAGAGAAATTCCGATTACGGAATATTCGCCTAAAAAAATAAAAATGGCCATTACCGGCAACGGAAATGCAAGTAAAGAACAAGTTGCTAAAATGTTGCAAAGCTTACTTAAAATTAAGGAATTGCCCACAAATCTGGATTCCACAGACGGATTGGCCGCTGCGGTTTGTCATTTCTACAATTTCGGAAAAGTTACCTCAGATAAAAATTATACGGGCTGGGATGCTTTCGTGAAGCAAAACGGAAAAAGAGTTAAAGAATAATTGACTAAAAATTTTAAAGGTTAAAAGTCTTTTCTCTTTGTTCTCTTTTCTTTATTCTTTTTTCAAACAATCACATCACATTCATAAGTCTCACATTTTTTCTCAATCACCAATTTTCTGTGTTCTCGAAAAAGTTGATATTCTTTGGATGATTCTAATTTATCTTTGTCCGATTTAGAGTTCCAAAATTCAACTAAAAAATACTTATTTTCTTCGACTCTGTCTTTAAAAATATGAAAATGATCCAAGCCTGCGGGTTTTGCTTCGGTCAATTCCTCGAATTTTTGAAGTTCAACAAATGAAATTCCTTCACCGTCTTTTACCTTAAATGAAACGATATATGCATACATAATTCCTCGGTTTTCTCAAATTTACAATACGTTTTTCAGAAAAAAGGTAACAAAAATCACTTTTCTCAGTTTTTTTAAAAACCGTACATTTATAAAATAATTAAATATTGTTTTGGCAGGAATTTATATACACATACCGTTTTGTAAACAAGCGTGTTATTATTGCGATTTTCATTTTTCAACTTCATTAAAAAGAAAAGAAGATATGCTGATGGCAATAAAACGCGAATTGGAGCTTAGAAAAGACGAACTTAATAAAGAGCAAATTGAAACCATTTATTTTGGTGGCGGAACGCCGTCTTTATTAAAGATTGATGAATTGAGAATGCTGCTAAACACCATTTATGAAAATTATGAAGTGGTTGAAGACGCAGAAATTACCTTGGAAGCAAATCCTGATGATCTATCCGCCAAAAAAATCAAGGATCTTGCAAAACTTCCCATAAACCGATTAAGCATTGGAATTCAGTCTTTTTTTGATGACGATTTAAAATTCATGAATCGGGCGCATTCTGCTGAAGAATCGAAAAAATGTTTAACCGAAGCCACCAAATATTTCGACAATATCACCATCGATTTAATTTACGGAGTGCCCAATATGAGCAATGAAAAATGGCTGTCGAACCTAAAGACGGCATTCGATTTTAATATTCCGCACATTTCCAGTTATGCATTAACTGTGGAAGAAAAAACAGTATTGCATAAGCTGATTGAAAAAGGAAAAGTGCCTCCGGTTGATGAAAATTTAGCCTTGGAACATTACAATATTTTGGTTGCAGAAACTGAAAAACGAGGCTTTGTGAACTACGAAATTTCTAATTTTGGGCATCCGAATTATTTTTCGAAACACAATACTTCCTACTGGTTTGGTGAGAAATATTTGGGAATTGGTCCGTCAGCGCACTCATTTACAGGTTTTGAAAGAAGCTGGAATGTTTCGAACAACACAAAATACATCAAAGCTTTACTTGTTGATGAATTGCCTTCAAAAAAAGAGCAGCTTTCGGAAATAAACAGGTTTAATGAATATATTATGACAGGTTTGCGCACCATTTGGGGCGTTTCTTTTCAAAAAATTGAAAAAGAATTTGGCGCGATGTATTTGCAGGAATTAAAAAAAAGTGCAGAACGTCATATAAAATCAGGTTTGCTGGAAGTTGAACTGCGTTCCTTTTCGGGAAAAGTATTGGTTACCACCAAAAAAGGCAAATTCCTGGCAGATGGAATTGCTTCCGATTTATTTAAAATAAGTTCCTGATTTATATGTAATTATAGTTACATATTGCTATTTGTTATCGCAATAACTTTGCTGAAAATTAAATAGATAATTATGGAAATCCAGATAAAATTTGACGAGAACGGAAGAATTATTCCGTTTATGCATGGCAATGAAATTACGATGAACGAATCTCCTTTTTTAATATTTTTGGCAACTGCAGGAATGTGTTCGGCAGTATTTGTAAGATCTTTTATGCAACAAAGAGGGCTACCTTTTCAAGAGGTTGGAATTACCCAAAAAATGAGTTACGACAGAACCACCAATATGGTTGGAGATATTGACATGGTTGTTGATTTACCACCCAATTTTCCCGAAAAATACGTGAGTGCCATTAAAAACGTAATCGCACAATGTCCGGTTAAACGTCATTTGGCTGAACCGCCAACGTTTAATGTTATTGCCAATTTAAGTGCAGTATCAGAATAATAATTTATACAAATTCAATAAAAAGCAGCTTTAACAGCTGCTTTTTTTATGCGTAAAGCACAAAATATTTTGGTAATTTTAGAGTTTTTAAGAATCATCAATGTTTAAATTGTTTGTATGAATATCGAAGAATTTAGAGACTATTGCCTTTCTAAAAATCAAGTGACCGAAAGTTTTCCTTTTGATGAAGAAACTTTGGTTTTTAAAGTGGCAGGCAAAATGTTTGCTTTGGCGGGTTTGGAACATCACCCGGCAACAGTAAGTTTAAAATGTGATCCAGATAAAGCGTTGGAACTGCGTGAAGAATATGATGAAATTATGCCAGGATATCATATGAATAAAACGCATTGGAATTCCGCAATCATTGATGGCAATCTATCGCATAAACTTATCAGGGAATTAATCGATGATTCTTATAATTTGGTGGTAAAAGGGATGCCAAAAAAGCAACAAAAAGATTTTGGGTTGGAAAACTGAAAACTTATACGGAATACCTTAAGTCTTTATTCTTTTCTCTCTTTTCTTTTTTCTAACCAAGAATGAAGCTAAGTAGCAAATTGTTTCTTCCTGTAATCTGAAGGTGTTAGGCCTTTTATTGATTTAAATTTCCTGTTAAAATTCGCCAGATTGTTAAATCCTGATTTGTAAGAAATTTCTGTAATGTTTAAATCGTTGTTTTTGGTCAGTAATTTACAAGCATTTCCTATTCTGATATCAATTAAAAAATTCACAAAAGTTTTGTTGGTTCGTTGTTTAAAATACCTGCAAAAGGCATTCGGCGTCATATTCGCAATATCGGCAACATGGTCTAAAGTAACTTCTTTGTGAAAATTATTCATCGTGTATTGAAAAATATCGCTCATCCGTTTTCCTTCATCGCCGTCATATTTTTTTAGATTGATCAACGACGACAATGTTTCCTTTTCTGCTTCAGAAATTAACGAAAGGATGTCTAAAAAAGCAGTAAACTGCTTGTATTTTGAGTAGGAGTTAATTTTTGTAAGCAACAAAAAAAGTTCAGGCTTGTTGGAAAGTACCTCGAAACCCAAAACAGCATCATAAAAAAAAGCGTTGAAATGTTCAAATTCTGGTAAATTGAAAAAATGTTCTCCGTACGAATTTTTTGAAAAAAACAACGAAATCATTTCGGTTTCCTGCTCAAATGCAGCATCTCTTTTAAAAATATGCGGCAAATTTTCTCCGATTACAAAAATGTCATTTTTTTTAAATTCTCCCACACAATCGCCGATAATATAAGAGCCTTCGCCTTCAACAAAAATGCTTATTTGAATTTCCTGATGTTGGTGCAGTTTTTCATAAAATGACTCGCCATCATATTTTTGTATGTATAAATTTACATTCTCAGGTTTCGGAATTTTAAATGGCAATACCTTCATATCAGCGAATTATACGTCGAAATTAATCTATTTTTTTGATTAAACGACAAATACAAGGTAAAATACTATTATGAATAGATAAAAAAAAGGATAGTGTTGAAACTTAGAAAGTATTATTTTGGTAAAAAAAAGGCCCTTAGCCCCCAAATGCGAAATTATAAGAGTTATAGTTTAAAACTAAAAACTCAAAATATATATTTAAAATTACTAATTATGAGCATACAATGGAACGGCGTAATGCCAGCGGTTACTACCAAATTTACAGATGAAGACACCTTGGATTTAGTGAATTTTGAAAAAAATATCAACGCACAATTGGCAGCCGGAGTCAACGGAATTATCCTTGGAGGAACTTTAGGTGAAGCCAGCACGCTTACTGCGGATGAAAAAAGAATCCTGATCAAAAAAACGGTAGAAATCGTAAAAGGCAAAGTTCCGGTGATTATCAATATTGCAGAACAATCCACAACTGGCGCCATTGAAGCGGTTCGCTTGGCTGAAGAATATGGGGCAAACGGATTGATGTTGTTGCCGCCGATGCGTTACAAAGCTGATTCCAGGGAAACTGTCACCTATTTTAAAAAAATAGCCAAAAGCACTTCGCTGCCCATTATGATTTACAACAATCCGGTCGATTATGGCATTGAAGTTACGTTGGATATGTTTTCAGCATTGATGGAATGCGAAAATATTCAGGCGGTAAAAGAATCTACCCGAGATATTTCAAATGTCACCAGAATGAAAACACGTTTTGGCGACCGTTTTAAAATTTTATGTGGTGTTGATACTTTAGCTTTAGAGAGTTTATTGATGGGCGCTGATGGCTGGGTTGCAGGATTGGTTTGTGCTTTTCCGAAGGAAACAGTTGCCATTTATAAACTGGCAAAATCAGGAAAAACAAAAGAAGCCATTGCCATTTACAGTTGGTTTTTACCTTTGTTGGAGTTGGATATAAACACTAAATTGGTACAAAATATTAAATTGGCGGAAGTGGCTACAGGAATCGGCACCGAAAATGTTAGGGAACCCCGTTTGCCATTGGCAGGTGAATAAAGAGCAAAAGTATTGGCAATTATTGAAAAAGCGTTGAAAAACAGACCGATTATTAATTGACAATTTCAATAGAAAAAACCAATAATCCATAATACCAAT
>JAWOHJ010000062.1:0-2543 GCA_046485225.1 Lutibacter sp.
AATTCAGGGGATTTAAATGATTTATTTTGTAGAAAATACCAAAATTCTGATGGTGGACAACCAAATGAATTTGACTGGAGATCTGGAATTAACGAACGTATTTTGCGTTATGCCGATGTATTGTTAATGTATGCAGAAAGTTTAAATGAAACAGGAGCAACCGCATTGGCTTACCAATATATTCAGGAGGTAAGAAACCGTGTAAACTTGCCGAATTTGGCAACTGTGAAACCGGGAATGTCTGCAGAACAAATGCGTACTCAAATAGCCCACGAAAGATTGTTGGAATTTGCCTTGGAAGGTCATCGTTTTGATGACATTCGCAGATGGGGTTGGTTAAATGATTCCACAAAATTGACTTGGTTAAAATCAAGAGATAACGAATATGACACCTATAAAGTTGGAAGAGAATTCTTCCCAATTCCGCAGGTGGAAATGGACAACAATCCTGGTACAGTGCAAAATATAGGGTATTAATAAAATTTGTTTAATTAATTTGAGTTTTTTTAATAATTATGTGGCAGGCATAAGGTTTGCCACATAATTTTAAATTTTAAGAGGTATGATAAAATTAAATCAATCAATTTCAATAGTGTTATTTGTTTTCACATTGGGAATTCAAAGTGTCTATTCACAAAATAATGCTACAGTGCTTACGCTTAAAAATGACAATTCAGCGCCTATGATAAGCAAACATATTTATGGCCATTTTGCAGAACATTTAGGACGATGTATTTATGATGGTTTTTATGTTGGAGAAAATAGCGTTATTCCGAATACCAACGGCGTTCGTAATGACATTATTGATGCTTTAAAGGAATTGAAGATTCCTAATTTAAGATGGCCTGGGGGTTGTTTTGCTGACACCTATCACTGGAAAGACGGCATTGGCCCTAAAGAAGAAAGACCTTCCATGGTAAACAGATGGTGGGGTGGCGTAGTTGAAGACAATAGTTTTGGTACGCATGATTTTTTAGATTTATGTGAAGTATTGGGGGCCGAACCATACTTGGCGGCAAATGTTGGAAGCAGCACTGTAAAAGAATTTACGGAATACGTTGAATATGTTAAACACAAAGGAGGAAGTCCGATGGCAGATTTAAGAATTGAAAACGGAAGAGAAAAACCCTGGAATGTAACTTATTGGGGTGTTGGTAATGAAATGTGGGGATGCGGAGGCAATATGACGCCAGAACATTATGCAAATATCTACAGACAATATGCAACTTTCATGACCGATTGGACCAACAGCGATAAACTTTTTAGAATTGCTTCCGGAGCAAACGTGGCCGATTATCATTGGACAGAAGTTTTAATGCGCGACATTCCTAAAAATTTAATTGAAGGCGTTGCGTTGCACTCTTATGCCTATGTAAAATGGGAAAAAAAAGGTTCTTCAACCAAATTTAATGAAGAACAATATTTTGCTACGATGAAAACAGCGTTAAGAATGGAAGAATTGGTAAATAAGCATTCTGACATTATGGACAAATATGACCCTGAAAATAAAGTTGCACTGATTGTTGATGAATGGGGAGGATGGTATGAGGTTGAAGAAGGAACCAATCCTGGATTCTTATACCAACAAAACACCATGAGAGATGCCATGATTGCTGGTACAACCTTAAATATTTTTAACAATCACAGCAAAAGGGTAAAAATGGCAAACCTTGCACAAACAGTAAATGTGTTGCAGGCTGTAATTTTAACAGAAGGGGATAAAATGTTGTTGACGCCTACTTACCATGTGATGAAAATGTACAATGTGCATCATGATGCCCAGTTATTGCCAATTTCATTTGACGGTCCAGCTTATACTTATGGAGGTGAATCACTTCCTGCATTGTCAGTTTCAGCATCAAAAGACAAAAACGGATTGGTTCATATTTCTTTGGTAAACATCGATTCAAAAAAAGAAAATAAAGTTGAAATTGATCTAAAGGAGCTTGGCATTGGAAAATTTACGGGGTCCATTTTAACTTCAGCAAAAGTAGAAGACCACAATACATTTAACAATCCAAACACTATTGTACCAGCTGTTTTTAAGAACTTCAAAGTTAAAAAGAATACTGTTGAAATCACAATTCCTCCTTTTTCTGTAATCGTATTAGAAGGAAAATAAAACACACTATACCAATGAAAAAGTCGAATCTAATTTTTAATTTTTTATCAATTGTTATTATTTTTTTATTGGTATTTTCAATAAATAGTTGTTCTGGTGATGACAGTCTGAAACCGAATCCTGATCCGGATCCGGATCCGCCGGTGGTGGTTGTGCCAAATACTTTTCCCGGACCAACTTATGCAGACAATTATACCGCTATTTCCTCTTGGCAAGATCGTTCCAAATGGAATTTGGCAAATGTCCATGACCCAACAGTTGAAAAAAGCGGAGAATATTATTATATGTATCAAACAGATGCATCTTATGGAAATGCAAGTGAAGGATATGGCCATTTCCCCTACAGGCGTTCCAAAGATCTTGTAAACTGGGAATATATGGGGTCAGCAATGACCAAAGCACCAGAATGGGTAAAAGATTC
>JAWOHJ010000164.1:0-13790 GCA_046485225.1 Lutibacter sp.
TGATAATGCACCTATGGCGATGATTGAATTGGTGGATTACAATCCAAATTACAATCCAAACAACAAGGCTAAAAAGAAAACCACCCGAAGAGGTAAAACTAAAAAAGTGGAAGAAACTGTTGAAGTTAAAACAGAAACTAAAGAAACGAAATAATGGTGACCCATTAATCATATTAAAAGGATAAATTATTTATAGTTTATCCTTTTTTTTATATTTAAATTTGACCTGACTAAAAACAAGGGAACATAAAGGAATGAAATATACACAAAGAAAAAAGGCTATATTGCTTTTAGCCGATGGAACAATTTTCGAAGGAAAATCGATTGGAAGAGACGGTACTGCATTTGGAGAAATTTGCTACAATACCGGAATGACGGGCTATCAGGAAATATTTACTGATCCTTCTTATTTTGGTCAACTTATGTTGGCAACAAATGCACATATTGGAAATTACGGCATTAATAATGAAGAAATTGAATCGGATTCTATCAAAATTTCTGGATTGATATGTAAGAATTTCAGTTTTAATTATTCAAGAGTTAATGCACAAGACTCCTTGGAAAATTATTTTGAAAAAGAAAATTTAATGGCCATTTCTGATGTCGACACAAGAGCCGTTGTTCGTTATATTCGGGATAAAGGCGCAATGAATGCCATTATTTCTACAGAAACTGATATCGAAGCCTTAAAAGAAAAATTAAATGCTGTTCCAGATATGAAGGGATTGGAATTGGCTTCAAAAGTCTCCACTTCACAATCTTATTATTTTGGTGATGAACAGGCAACTTATAAAATTTCAGCTTTGGACTTGGGTATCAAAAAGAATATTTTGCGAAATTTGGCAAAAAGAGATTGTTACATCAAAGTATTTCCTTTTAATGCCACTTTCGAGGAAATGAATTCATTCCATCCTGATGGTTTCTTCCTGTCAAACGGTCCTGGAGATCCAGAGCCTTTAGTTTCAGCGCAACAAGTCGCCAAGGAAATTATCAACCAAAATTTACCATTGTTTGGCATTTGTTTGGGACATCAGGTAATTGCTTTGGCAAACGGCATAGTTACCTATAAAATGCACAATGGTCATCGCGGAATTAACCATCCGGTAAAAAATATTATTACAGGAAAAGGTGAAATCACTTCCCAAAATCACGGTTTTGTGGTGGATAAAGCAGCCGTTGAAAATCACCCTGAATTTGAAATCACACATATTCATTTAAATGATGAAACGCTGGCAGGTATGAAAATGAAAAATAAAAATTGTTTTTCAGTGCAATACCATCCTGAAGCCAGTCCCGGGCCACACGATTCATCCTATTTATTTGATCAGTTTATTGAAAATATAAAAGCATCAAAACAATAAATTTAAAAAGCTTTTAACCATAGCGTTAAAGGCTTTTTTTGATTATAATAAAACGAAAACGTTATCGTATTAATCAGGTTAATTTACATAAAATTTGACCTGAAAATTGTACCTTGCAGGAAGAAAAATAATTTTAAACTATAATAAAATGAGTATAATTTTAGGAGTTCACGCACGTCAAATATTTGATTCACGTGGCAACCCAACAGTAGAAGTTGACGTAGTAACTGAAAACGGAATTTTAGGAAGAGCTGCAGTACCATCAGGTGCTTCAACAGGAGAACATGAAGCCATGGAATTACGTGATGGCGGTAAAGATTATATGGGAAAAGGGGTTCTTACAGCCGTAAAAAATGTAAATGAAATTTTAGCTGAAGAAATTATTGGGATGTCGGTATTTGATCAAAATCAAATTGATGCTGCGATGATTGCGTTAGATGGCACAAAAAATAAATCTAAATTAGGCGCCAATGCCATTTTAGGTGTGTCGTTGGCAGTAGCAAAAGCAGCTGCAAATGAGTTGGGAATGCCTTTGTATCGTTATGTTGGTGGTGTTAGTGCAAATACATTGCCAGTTCCTATGATGAATATTATTAATGGTGGTTCACATTCTGATGCGCCTATTGCGTTTCAAGAATTTATGATTATGCCAATAAAAGCCAAGAACTTCTCTGAGGCATTTAAAATGGGTACTGAAATATTCCATAACCTTAAAAAAATACTTCATGATAGAGGCTTAAGCACAGCAGTTGGTGATGAAGGTGGTTTTGCTCCAACTTTCGACGGAACAGAAGATGCTATTGAAACGGTGTTAAAAGCGATTGAAAATGCAGGATACAAACCAGGTGAAGAAGTAAAATTGGCGTTGGATTGTGCAGCTGCAGAGTTTTATGTTAACGGAAAATACGACTACACAAAGTTCGAGGGAGATAAAGGTATCATAAGAACGTCTGAACAGCAAGCCGATTATTTGGCTGAATTGTCTTCTAAATACCCAATTATTTCTATTGAAGACGGTATGGATGAAAACGACTGGGAAGGATGGAAATATTTAACCGATAAAATTGGTGATAAAGTTCAATTGGTTGGGGATGATTTATTTGTTACAAATGTGGAAAGATTATCAAGAGGTATAGAAAACGGAATTGCCAATTCAATTTTAATCAAAGTAAATCAAATTGGTACTTTAACCGAAACAATTGCTGCTGTAAATATGGCGCATAATGCTGGTTATACCTCTGTAATGTCGCACCGTTCAGGAGAAACTGAAGACAATACCATAGCAGATTTGGCAGTTGCTTTAAATACAGGCCAAATTAAAACAGGATCAGCTTCCCGTTCAGACAGAATGGCAAAATACAATCAATTATTAAGAATTGAAGAGGAGTTAGGCAGCGTTGCTTACTATCCTCAAGAGAAAGCGTTTAAAATTTAAGAATATTATATTATTTAACAAAAAAGCCGAGAATTTTCTCGGCTTTTTTTATGTTGTGTAACAATGTATACGTTTTTAGCAAAACATTGACTTAAATCATATAAATTTCTTATAAAATTCATTAGATTCGTGTTAATTAACAACAAATAATTTAATAACATTAATATTTACACATAAGCGATGTCAAACAAAGCAATTTTAGAATTAAACGGCAAGAAATATGAATTTCCAGTTTACACAGGAACTGAAAACGAAATTGCCATGGATATTTCAGTATTAAGGTCTGTAACTGAAGGTTTAATTACTCTGGATGTTGGTTATAAAAACACAGGTTCTTGTTCCAGCAAAATAACTTTTTTAGATGGTGAAAAAGGAATTTTAAGACACAGAGGTTACGCCATAGAAGAGTTAACTAAAAAAGCCTGTTTTTTGGAGGTTGCTTATTTAATCATATTTGGTGAGCTACCAACGAAAGAGGAATTTGAAAAGTTTAAGATTGATATCAAAAAGAATTCAATGGTAAATGAAGAAATGAAAGATATCGTTGAAGGTTTTCCAAAATCAACACACCCAATGGGAATGTTGTCAAGTTTAACAAGCGCGCTTACCGCTTTTAACCCAGGCGTTGTAAATGTGAATTCAAAAGATGATATGTACAATGCGGTTACCAAAATATTAGGTAAATTCCCTGTATTGGCAACTTGGGCACATAGAAGAAATAACGGATTGCCATTAAACTATTCCGACAATTCATTGGATTACATCTCAAATATTATGCAGTTGATGTTTAAATTGCCAACGGAACAGTATGTGATAAATCCTATTGCTGTTAAAGCACTTGATGAATTGTTAATATTGCACGAAGATCATGAACAAAATTGTTCAACGTCAACGGTTCGTATGGTTGGTTCTTCTGGAGCAGGATTGTTTGCATCAGTTTCTGCTGGTGTTTCTGCATTGTGGGGACATCTTCACGGTGGCGCAAATCAGGCTGTTTTGGAAATGTTAGAAGAAATACAAAAAGACGGCGGCGATGTTGAAAAGTTTATCAACAGAGCAAAAGATAAAGATGATTCTTTCCGTTTGATGGGATTTGGACATCGCGTTTACAAAAACTTTGATCCAAGAGCCCGAATTATTAAAAAAGCTGCCGATGAATTGTTTGCTGATCTTAATTTGAGTGATCCTGTTTTAAAAATTGCAAAACACTTAGAAGAAGTGGCGCTTAAAGATCCATATTTTGCAGAACGTAAATTATATCCTAACGTAGATTTCTATTCAGGAATTATTTACAGAGCTTTAGGAATTCCTGTAGCAATGTTTACTGTTATGTTTGCTGTAGGCCGTTTACCTGGATGGATTGCACAATGGAAAGAAATGCGTGAAAACGGAGAGCCAATTGGCCGTCCGCGTCAATTATATATTGGTGAGCCATTACGTTCATTTAAAGAATTTGAAGAAAGATAATTTCAACTTTTTTTTAAATTTATAAAAAAACCTCATATTAAGTTATGGGGTTTCTTTATTTTTACGTGAAAATTAAGATATATGATAAAATTGAATGTTCACAATGAGACTTCTCGACTTCGATCTGTGGTTTTGGGCACGGCAATCAGCAATGGACCAACACCAAAAATTGAGGAGGCATATGATCCTAAATCATTGGAACATATCATAGCCGGAACTTATCCGCTTGAAAAGGATATGGTGCTTGAAATGGAAGCTTTTAATAAGGTGTTCGAAAAATACAATGTAAAAGTGTACCGACCAAAAGTATTTGAAAATTACAATCAGATATTTACCAGAGACATCGCCTTTGTTATTGAAGATAAATTATTTAAATCCAATATTTTACCCGACAGGGAAAAAGAAATAGAAGCCATTCAGCATGTGCTGGACGAAATTGACCCAAATAATATTATTGTTGCTTCTGAGGATGTTCATTTTGAAGGCGGCGATGTAATGCTTTGGAATGACCATATTTTTATTGGCACTTATAAAGGCGATGATTATAAAAATCTGATTACTGCCAGAACCAATATGAAAGGCGTTAATTTCATCAAAAATTTATTTCCCCATAAAATTGTAAAGGAATTTGATTTGGTGAAATCAAACACCATCGCAAACGAAAACGCACTTCATTTAGATTGCTGTTTTCAGCCGGTTGGAAAAAATAAAGCCATCATTCATAAAGAAGGTTTTCGAGATGAAAATGACTATAATTATCTGGTAAATTTATTCGGAAAAGAAAATTTGTTTCACATTACAAAAGATGAAATGTACCAGATGTTTTCCAATATATTTTCAATATCGGATGAAGTGGTGGTTTCAGAAAAAAACTTTACACGACTCAACAATTGGTTGCGGGAAAAAGGTTTTACGGTTGAAGAAATACCCTACGCAGAAATATCAAAACAAGAAGGATTATTAAGATGCACAACATTGCCTTTAATTAGAGATTAATTTTATGAAACAAATTACAAATACAATTTTAATGATTCGCCCGGTTTCATTTAGAATGAATGAGCAAACGGCTGTTAACAATTATTATCAGAAGGTTTTGGAAAGTTTAACGCCCGAAACAGTGCAATTTAAAGCATTGCAGGAGTTTGATGATTTTGTTGAAAAACTGAAGGCGGTTGGCGTGAATGTCATTGTTATTGATGACACCATTGAAACCGACACACCAGATTCCATTTTTCCAAACAATTGGATTTCTTTTCACGAAAATGGTGATGTTGCTTTATACCCAATGTTTGCTGAAAACAGACGATTGGAAAGGAGAGAAGACATCTTGGAAACCCTGGAAGAATTGGGTTATCAGATCAATAATGTGGTGGATTATACTTCTGCGGAAGAAGAAAAAATTTATCTGGAAGGAACAGGAAGCTTGTTGCTGGACAGGGCAAACGGAAAAGCCTATTGTGCATTATCGCCAAGAGCAGATGAAGATTTGTTGATAGAATTTTGTGAAGATTTTGAATTTACACCTGTCTCATTTGTCGCAAATCAAACATTGAATGAAAAACGGGTGCCAATTTATCACACCAATGTGATGATGTGTTTGGGTGAAAAATTCTCAGTTATTTGTTTGGACAGTATTGATGACAAAAAAGAACGCAAAGATGTTATCAAACATTTAAAAGAAGACAAGAAAGAAATTATTGCTATTACAGAAGAACAGGTCAATAATTTTGCCGGGAATATGCTTCAAGTTTTGGGAAGCAACAACGAACGTTACATTGTGATGTCAAACTCAGCCTTTGAAAGTTTAAATAAACAGCAAAGAAACCAGCTTGAAAAGCACGGTAACATACTCTACAGTTCATTGGATACCATTGAAGCCTGCGGAGGCGGAAGCGCGCGTTGTATGATGGCTGAAGTTTTTTTGTCAAAAGAAGAATAATTTAATTCAATAAATCAGGTAAAAATGCTTTCTAAAAAAACAAAATACGGACTTAAGGCGTTGAGCTATCTTGCCAGACAAGAGGCAAATGTTCCTATTTTAATTTCAGATATTTCTGAATCGGAGAACATTTCAAAAAAGTTTTTGGAAAGTATTTTATTGACGTTAAAAAAGAGCGGAATTCTTTCCTCCAAAAAAGGAAAAGGCGGCGGCTATTATTTGATTAAAGATCCGAATGAAATAAAAATTTCAACAGTTATTCGCTTGCTTGAAGGACCAATTGCAATGCTTCCCTGCGTGAGTTTAAACTATTACGAAAAATGTGATGATTGCAAGAGCGAAGAGCGTTGCAGCTTAAATATTTTAATGGCTGAAGTGCGCGACAGCACGCTGAAAATACTTGAAAATAAGACCTTGGCAAATTTTCATTGCGGCACTAACGATTAACTGAAATTAAGTTTATAAGCAAAAAAAAGACTGTTTTTTAAGACAGTCTTTTTTTTTAGAATTAAGCTTTAACCAAAACTGGAATTTTGATATCGAACAATGCTGTTCTTAAAGTTTCCAATTCGCTTAGCAACACTTCTTTATTCGCCTCAAAATAAATTTTTGATTCGGAAAATAATTGTTGGTAATATTCAATGCCCTCATTTAAATTGGTTTGAAAGGCAGTTAAATATTTTTGATTTTTTGCATTAAATGAATCACTAAACTCATCAACTTTATTGGAAAAATAATCAACGTACATCGCTAATTCTTTGATGAACATATGCGGACGATTTTTTGTTTCAATCACATTTGCGCGTCCATAAATATGATCTACCATTTCTTTTAACGTTAAATCCTTTGAAAAATAAGCCATATTTGGGCCCGGGCAAATTGCAACGCCTTGTTTCTCACCTTTTCTTTCAATACCGTAGTTAAAGAAAGCGGCATTGGCCAATCCTTCGCACAAACAAGCTTTTTCGGTAATTTTGTTGGCCTTTTCGGCAAACTCACTTGAACTTAAGTTTTCAAGCTTCAGCTCATCTAATTTGAGCGTTTGGTATTTTTTTGAAGCCGTGCAAATTACTTTTTCTGTGAATTCAGTATTTGAGGAAAGAAATTTTTTGGTGCAGGCACTTCCGGCTTTTCCAGCGGCAATTCTTTCATTTTTAAGAATCTCGTTGGTATTTCCCCTTAAACTGTTAAAAGGGACACCCAAAGGAGAAATATTGCTTAAAAATAAATCTTTTTCTTTGGCAACACGTAACGCTTCTCTGGTCACATCATCAACCGTGGAAACTTCAGGAACCAACAAAAATGGAGAGCCCCAGCCCACAGAATCAATGTTGTAATTGTCCAATAAAAATTCATGCTCTTCGTAAGTACCAACGCCTCCCTGAACGGTAATCGCCAAACTTAATGGCTCGGTTGGAATGTGTTTTTCCTTACTTTTTAATGCTTCAACCAAAATGCCATGAATCTCATCAATTAAAGCGGTTTTATTCATTTTAAATTCCTCTAAAATCGGACCTAACAAATATCCGTCGGATGCAAAAGCATGGCCACCGCAATTTAAACCGGATTCTATTCTGTATTCAGAAACCCAAAGTCCTTTTTTGGCTAAAAATTTACCTTGAATAATAGCTGATCTGTAATCACTGACTTTTAAAATGATTTTCTTTCTTAGTTGGTTATTTTCATTTGGGAAGAAATCATTAAAGTTTTCAAAATAACTGTACAATCTTGGATTCATTCCTGCGGAAAGAACCACAGATGATTCTAAAGTACTGTTTGCAAAACCTCTTAATGCCGCGTGTGCGTCATTAAATTCAATTGGCAATAAATCTTTTTTGCTATAATTGGGCTTGTCCAATTTGGTCATAATATTCACATCAATACTTCCAGGTTTTAGGTTGTTGTGGATCCAATTGCTCAAATCTTCTTTTACCGTATTGTGTTGAATGGACTGAATGAAATTTTGTTTTAGTTCAGAAAAATCAGGAAGCATTTCCATATATTTTTCAAATTCACTGTTTTTTTGTTCGAAACTCTTTTTAAGATTTTCAAATTTTTGTTTTACAATGATGTCTACCGTATTTAAATAGGCGGTAATTCTTTTAGCTCTATAATCCTCTACTTTTGTTGAAATTTCTTGATATGGGATTTTAAATTTTCCTGAATAATATTCATTCATTTTTTCAATGATGATGTCATCAACAACTGAAATTACGGAAGAAATACCATATTTTGCAATTTTAATAGGGGTGTCTATTGTAAAAGCAATCCCCATTACCGGTACGTGAAATGAATGTGGGTTGTTTTTTTGTTGCATACTTTTTGGTCTTAAATTATTTTTTACAAATAATTATTATTTTTGGATACAAATGTAGGCAACTCCCAGTTATTATCTGTTAAATGTTTTATAAATAGTGTTTATCTTTGGTCTTATTTGGCAATATAGTATTGGTTTATTGAATAAATTTCCAATAAATAAATGGAATTTCCTTTTTAACATCTAATTTTTTCATCAAAAAAGTAAAAAAACCGACTCATATTTAATGAGCCGGCTTAAATTTTAATCGGTTTTATTGCAGCTAGTTTCCAGAAACACTTCCTCCTGATGAGGTTTCTTTAGTAACAGTTTCAGGACTTCCTTTATAATCAATATCAGCACCGCTGCTGGCTTTCGCAGTTAATTTACCAGTTACGTTCACGTCAATATTGGCGCCACTGCTTGCCTTCGTTTTTGCATCTACAGTTTTAAGTTCTTGCGCATTTATGGTACTTCCGCTGCTTGAGTTTGCAGTGAATGTATTGCATTTTCCATAGAGCTTGATTGTTGATCCGCTTGATGACTCACTTATAATATCGTTGGCGATGGCGCGAATTTTAATGGTGCTTCCGCTACTTGAATCAAGTTCAAGCGATGTCGACTGTAAGGTGTTTTCCGAATTTACAGATGCACCGCTCGATGCTTTTATTTTTGAAATAGTTTCGGTTGTCAAATAAACATTTCTTGCTTTTGCCTGAATCACGTTTTTTTCAAAATAAATGTTCAGCTCATTATTTTTTACTTCCGTAACCAATAAATTTAGTACATTTTCATCTGCTTCAACGTTTAACGCTGTTGGTTTTCCCTGGGTTATAAATAAATTAATTCCTTGTTGTACGTTAATTATTTCAAAATCGGATCTAATTTCACGGTCTTCAGATACAACATTTCTGTTTCCTTTCACGCCAACAACTTCATCAAAAATGCAGGAACTTGTGGTGAAAAGCAATGTCAGATAAATGGAGATTAAAATGGTAATTCTTACTAAAGTTTTCATTGTCTGGTTGTTTTATATCAAAAGTATTTTTAAATGATTTTATGTGCTATTTTTTTAAGTTGACTTGTTAAATTTTAGGGCTGAATTGTAATTATCCAATTTTAACACCTTTTTTTTTTATTCAATCTTAACTTTTGCATCTTTTTCACCGTCATTCACTTTAATTTCAATACCATTTTCATCAATATTTAAGTTGAAGTTTTCGTTGTTATTTTTGAAGTCGTCTCCGTATATACTTGGATCACAGTCTAAACATTCCAATCCATTTTCAGTCATTTTGTAATAATGTTTAGGCATATCGCCATCATAAATATTTTGAACATTGTCCACATCATTTAAATAGGTTTGTGTTGAACCGTCTAAATAGACAACCGAATTAACTGGTAAATAAATGGTAACATCAATTAACTGATCCTTGAATTTATTTTTTAAATCTGATAAAAAGTAACCGTTTAGTAACAAATTTTTCTCGGTTAAATTAAATTTGTATTCAATGGATTCCGCATCATTATTGGCGGTTAAACGATTTTTTCCGTCAGATTCCTTTCTGATTTTTACAAAAGCAGTAGCTTTATCAGTCGATTTTATGTCAACGTTAACTCTGGTTATATATAATTTCTCCACATCGTTGTCAAATACGGTTTCGAAATTGTGACTTCTTCGCAATTCTTTTTCATTTGACAAGTTGTCATTGCCAACCATTTTAATGGCCAATGTATCAAGAGCTGCTATTGGTAATTCCGCAGTTTGATTGTGAACGCCGTCATAAGCAGTTTGCGTTGCAAAATTAATTCCGGCAAAACTTAATCCAAGTATTGCGATAATCCAAACACCTAACAATGATAGTTTTGTTGTGGTGCTAAATGATTTTACATTGCTTGACAGGATTTTCAACCCCAACATAAACAATACCACAAACGGAATTGCAATGGCAATGAAACCAAAAACCACCAATAACCACATTGGTAAAATGGAATCAAAAAAGAATGGCGGATATTCCATAAAATCTCCTTCAAATCCTAAGATTTCTATACTGCCCACAGAAAATGCACCGATTATTAATGCAATTAAGGTGATTGATGCGATAAATATGATTAAAGCTCCAATAAATTTTCCAAAAACTTTGAGTATGGCCAGAATAATTTTACCGATAGTGTCTATCACTTCTTGAATGCCAGATCTCGTTTTGTTTTGGAAATCCGAGCTTCTAATGGTATCACTCACATCATTTACGCCACTTTTTACCCTGGATGAAACATCTTGAAATTCCTCCCTTATTTTTCGTTCAATGTTACTGATATTTACCGGTTCGCCTTTCATTTGTAATTTTTCGGCCGTGGTTTCAGCTTGCGGAATTAAAATCCACAATAAAATATAAATTAAAAATCCGGTTCCGAAAAAGAAAAATAATACCAGCCACAACAAGCGCATCCAAATAACGTCCATACCAAAGTAATGTGCCAATCCCGAGCAAACGCCGCCTAAAAATTTATCGTCGCTGTCTCTGAACAACTTTTTTGAAGTTGTTTTTTGACTGTATTTTGGTTCATCCACAAAAAGTTCTTCATCCACTGAATAATCTTCCGGCCTTCCCATTATTTTAGTAATTGCATCAATGTCGCTGTCGTTTATAACCATACGGTCATTGGCAATTCTTTCAGAAAGCAATTCGCCTATCCGAAGTTCAATATCATTTAATATTTCGTCTCTTCCTTGCGGATCGTCGCTTAAAGATCGTCTAATGGCATCTAAATATAGTTTTAGCTTTTGATAGGCCAATTCATCAATGTGAAAGAAGATGCCTCCTAAATTTATGTTTATAGTCTTGTTCATTTTAGTTTGATTTATTTTTTGGTTACTAAATTTACTGCTTCTACAAGTTCACTCCAAGTAGTATTTAATTCGTTCAAAAATAATTTACCTGTTTCTGTAAGGCCATAATATTTTCGTGGTGGTCCGGATGTTGATTCTTCCCAACGGTAATTGAGCAAACCAACATTTTTTAACCGCGTTAATAAAGGATAAACCGTTCCTTCAACAACCAATAACTTGGCGTCTTTCAGCTCCGATAATATTTCAGAAGTATACGCATCGCCATGTTGTAATATGGAAAGTATGCAATACTCTAAAACTCCTTTTCGCATTTGCGCTTTTGTGTTCTCTATCTTCATAAGTTTCGTTTTTAACTGTGCTATTTAATAAATGCTATGGTGAATGGATACTCGTAATATTCCCCATTGGTTGCTTTTATGCTGGCCGAAATAACTGTGGCGATGATTAAAATTACTGCCGGAATAATTCCCAATAGTACTGCGACCAATCCCAATCCCAGCGTAAAAATGGTAAGCGGAATAATTAACAATGCCAATAAAAAACTGTAAAGCATTAAGCTCAACTGAAAATTAACGGCTGCTTTTCCGTGAGTATCGATGTAGGCACTTTCGTTTTTTTTGGCCGACCATAATACGAAAGGCACAATCACATTTCCAAAAGGAAATATCCAGCCTGCAAAACTGCTTAAGTGGGTAATTGAACTGTAAGTTTTATCATTTTGAGTGATCATAATTAGATGATTTATAATTTCTTATACAAAGATATAAATTTTATATAGTATTATGCAAAACATAGTACTACTTTTTAACATTTAATTAACATATATATATAATTTTTATGTAAAAAATATATGAATAATAAATCGCTAAATGGTGTGAATATTTGTATATTTGGTACGATTATAGCTATAAAATACATAATTTATAGAAAAATGGAAACAACTGCAGCTCACGACGAAAAAAAAATAAAAAACCTATTCGAAAATGAAAATGAGTTCATAAAACGATTGAACGAGCAAGAATTACTTATTGAAGAACTAAAAAAAGTTGAGGAAAAGTACCAGAACCTATTTAACAACTCTATAGACGGAATTTACAAAAGTACTGAAGACGGAAAATTTATTGAGGTAAATGCTTCGCTGGTTAAAATGCTGGGTTATAATTCTGCTGAAGAATTGCTGAATATTGACATCAAATCCCAGCTTTATTTTGATATTTCTGATAGGGATTTACAAATGAGCGTTTCGCATTCAACTTTTAGAAAAAGTGATTCGTACAGGTTGCGTAAAAAAGACGGTTCTGAAATTTGGGTGGAAGACCTCGGGCGAAATGTGTTTGATACTGATGGCAAGATTCTTTATTATGATGGGATTTTAAGGAACGTTACCGAGAAAAAGAAACATGACGATGTACTTGAAGCGATGCTGAAAATTTCAAAAAAAGGTTATGCCTCTTCCAGCTTAAAAGAATTTGTCCAATATATTCAGTTGAAGTTGGGGAACATTATCGATACCAGTAATTTTTATATAGCATTTATCAACAAGGAAAAACAGACCATTAATATTCCTTTTATTTCCGGGGAAGAGTCTGAAGAAGAATTTCCTGCCGAAAAAACGATGACGGCGCACCTTATAAATTCCAATAAACCGTTATTAATTTATTCAGAAGACATTAACCGCTTATTACAAAATAACATTATTGAACAAATAGGCCCGAAGTCAAAAGCTTGGCTTGGTGTTCCGTTAAGGGTTAACGGTGAGGCAATAGGCGCTATTGTTGTTCAGAGTTACGACAATGAAAATGCCTTTAAGGAAAGCGACACTGAATTGTTGGAGTTTGTGGCGTCACACATTAGCTTGGCCATACAACGCAAAAAAAATCATCAGGAATCATCTATCTCTAAGCAAATTTTAAGAAAGGTGCTGGACCATATTCCCATCAATGTTTTTTGGAAAGATGCATCCTCTAATTTTTTAGGCGTCAATGCTGTTTCTTTAAAAGAAATGGGATTGGAAAGTGAAAGTGAAGTTATTGGCAAATCTGATGCTGATTTTTATGATCAAAATGATGCCGTAAAATATAGGGCCGATGAAGAAGCTATTATGTTAAGCGGAAAGCCTAGGTTAAATTACCAGGAATCTCATATCAAAAATGGTGAAAAAAGGTGTTATGTATCCAATAAAATTCCATTTTTCGATGAAAACAATAACGTAATCGGGATTGTTGGCACTTCTGAAGATATTTCGGAACGAAAACGAATTCAAATGGAGCTCGAAAAATTGTCAGGTGAATTAAAGGTTCAGAATGAAACAAAAAACAAATTTTTTTCTATCATATCTCACGATTTAATTAATCCCATAGCCGGAATTATTGGATTTTCTGAGTTGTTGAAAGAAAATTCGGAGGATTTAGCGCCTGAAAAAATAAAATCATTTGCAACCA
>JAWOHJ010000253.1:0-7227 GCA_046485225.1 Lutibacter sp.
TTGACCCCATGTGTTGCCATAAAAAGACTTGATTGTATGTGTACAACGCTGCTGAGTTGCCCACAGGGACCGCTTTTCTGGCTAACTGCGCCGGCTGTGCCCCTGACCAAGTCCAACTGTACATCGGTCATCGCGCCGGCGATCGTTTCGTCTACACAACCGCCAATATCCGCCAGTACTGCCAGAGCGACACCCCACGCCATATCTACTGGGATCATGCCGGGCAGAGTGGCGCGCTAGATTGTGGCCCGGGCGAGCTACGCGCTTTGCTGTTTCAGGTCGACAACGTGACCGAACTGGACCTAAAGAATGCAATAATAAATCTATTATTACGTAAATAGTGATGATTTTTAATGCATAAAATAAATTTTTTGCTTAAAAAAAGGCAATTAAATCCTAGTGACAGAAAGGAAAAATAAATTGAGAAAATTATAAGCTGCTTTTAACTGCGTCTAGATAGCGCTCTCTGGCAAATTTATGTTCCACTATTTCGGGAATATAGGATTTGGTAAAATTGGGAATCCACTTTTTAATGTATTTCAACTCAGGATCAAATTTTTCTTGTTGGGTTGTCGGATTAAAAACCCTGAAATAAGGTGCGGAATCACAACCTGTTCCGGCAACCCATTGCCAATTGCCGTTGTTTGAAGACAATTCAAAATCGAGCAACTTTTCAGCAAAATAGGCCTCTCCCCAACGCCAGTCAATCAATAAATGTTTGCACAAAAAACTTGCAGTAATCATGCGAACACGATTGTGCATATAACCGGTTTTATTTAATTGTCGCATTCCGGCATCAACAATGGGATAGCCAGTTTTGCCTTCGCACCACAATTTAAATTCAGCTTCATTATTTCTCCAGGGAATAAAATTATATTTCGATTTAAAATTTTCATTCACCACTTTCGGATAATGAAAAAGAATCTGCATAAAAAATTCGCGCCAAATCAATTCACTCAAGTATATTTGATTGGTTTTATTGGCATAATCGACCAATTTACGCACACTTATTGTCCCGAAACGCAAAAAAACCGAAGCGTTAGAAGTTTCAACGGAAGGAATGTCTCTTATTTCCTGATATTTTTTAATGCATTTGGAATTGGACGGCAAAACTTTGATCGTACTTTCCACAAAACCAATATTGCTTAAAGATGGAAATTTAAATTTTGATTTTAAGAAATTGTCTTTTAAAGTTTCTGATTTGTATTCAGTAGGAAAATTGGCATTGTATTTTTCCAGCCATTTATTTTTATAAGGCGTATAAACGCTATACGGCAATCCGTCTGCTTTCACAATTTCAGCTTCTTCAAAAATAACCTGATCTTTATAAGTAAAGCAATTGCTGTTTTTTTGTTTGCAAAGCTGCTTTATTTTTTCATCCCGTTCTTTTGCGTACGGCTCATAATCTTTATTGAAAAATACATTTTTTACATTAAATTCCTCAAAAATTGCGAACCAAATTTCGGCCGGATTTCCTATTTTAACATATAAAGAAGCGTTGAATTTTGCCAATTCATTATTGATGTCTTTTAAGGTATCATAAATAAAATTTACCCTTGGATCATCTTTTGGCAATTCATTTAAAATAGCTTCATCAAAAATGAATATTGGAAGTACAGGCAGTTTTGAATTTAACGCTTGGAATAACGCACAATTATCTTCTAATCGTAAATCGCGTCGAAACCAAAAAACAGAAACTACCTCTTTAATCATCCTGCTGTAACAGTATTTTTATTGAATTTCTTTTTAAAAAATTCTATCAAAAGGATGCTAGGATACAACATATTAAAGGCATAAACAGCATCTTCAACAGGAATTGTAAACAATCTGATGTTTAAATTTTCATCATTATTATACCAAACAACCTCATTTTCAATAAAACTTCCGGTTAAAATACCATTCACAATAAAAAACGGAAAGAGTATAATCAAAAAAGTGATAAAAAATTGTGATAATACAGGTGACTTTTTCCATAATGAAAACAACATCAGTAAAATAAAAACAATGAAAGTTACCGTTGTGTATTTTTTTGGAAAGGCATAAAGTAAAACGAAAATTGCAATAACCAATAAACCAATGCTGATGTATTTTGTTAATTTATCCGACAATTTTGTGTTTTCAAAGAAATATAGAAAAGCATAATGGGTAAAAATACTTGCATAAGGTATGCATATAAAAAATAAAATTTCCTCTATGGGCAAACCCCATAAATTCAAGCCCAAATGATACGCAGGGTTAAAGCCCCAAACGCCTTGTTGAGTAAAAATAATATCCCAAACAATAAAAAATATGCCAACAATAAAAATTGAAAGAAAAACAGATTTCCACCACTTTATGTAATGCATTCTTTTTTTTTCAAAACTGTATACAAACGGAACAATAAAGGATGCTATATTTAAAATTAAATAAAGACTCATTATATTTTGAAGTATTTGAAAGGCACAAACAACATTCCAAAACATTCACCTTCTTCTTTTCCCAAATGTTTGTGATGTACTTTGTGCGCTTTTCTTAAACCGACTAAATACTTATTATTTGATTTGCTAAACCATTTAAAACGCTTGTGAATAAGCACATCATGCACCAAAAAATAAGCCATTCCGTATAACATAATTCCCAAACCAATAAAAAATTTATAGTTTAAGCCGCCTTGCAAACCAAAATAAAACAGCACAATGCTAGGAATGGCAAAAATGACGAAAAACACATCATTCCTTTCAAACCAATTTTGATATCTCGGCTGGTGATGGTCTTCATGAAAATACCATAAAAAACCGTGCATCACAAATTTATGCGTCAACCAAGTCACGCACTCCATCAATAAAAAAGTTCCAAGTGTTATGAGTAAAAAAATCATATTTTGTTTAATAATAATTTGAGTTGGGTTGTTTGATTGGCAGTGATGCCTTTAACTAACAACATATTTTTCAATATTTTATGTTTAAAACCCTTTGTTAAATTGCTTTTTTCGATCCCGTTTGCTATTGCAGAAAAATCCTCTGTAATATTGGCATCATAGTTCAATAAAGCCGGCAGTTCATTTTGAAACACAAACCGCAAATACCGCAATTCAACATTCGATTTATTTTCCAGAATCACTTGATCCAAAGCCGATTTACCTTTTTTGAAATTATTGTATTTTGAAAGTGGAAATTTCACATATTTGGCTTTCATAAAAAGCATCGCAGCATAATATCCTTTTGCCTCTGGGCTCTGTTCATTTTCAAGTAATTTCAAATGAAATTCAGCTTCCTCGTTTGAATTAATTTCAGGAAACTGATTTCTAACATCATCTAAAACTGATGCTTGCATCGAATTCAGCATAAAAAAGAATATGATAATTTTCATCTGTTTAAATTTTATTTTTTAGCGGTAACAGATGCTATTCGCCAATAAATATTCCAATATATGTCAAAATTTGTTAAGCTCGTTTCATTCGCCAAAATTACATCAAATTTAGCTTAAAAACTACAAATGATCGTGCAAGCAAACTAATTTTAACCGGATTTGAAATTCTGATTCGTGTATTCATTATTTTTTCTGATGGGGTGCTTTTCAACTTTTTCAACAAGCCTTTATAGTAAATATAGGCTGTATAAACGCCAAATTTTGCTTCCATCGGCAACAGTTTTATGCCTTTATAAGCTTCTTCAAAATCGCTTTCTATTTCTTGAATGATTTGGTTTTTTGAATTTAAATCTAAACGATGCAAATTTATCCCCGGAAAATAAGAACGGTTCAATACTTCCATATCATCCTTTAAATCGCGTAAAAAATTTACCTTTTGAAATGCAGAACCTAAGCGCATTGCATAACTTTTTAGATTTTCATACTTTTCATTGTCGCCATCAACAAAAACTTTTAAACACATCAAACCCACAACATCGGCCGATCCATAAATGTACTCGTTGTATTCTTCCGCTGTATGGTATTCTTCTTTATTTAAGTCCAATTTCATGCTTTTTAAAAAGGCCTGAATTAACTCATCATCAATATTGTATTTTTTAACTGTTAACTGAAAACAGTTTAAAATCGGATTTAAACTAATTCCGGAATTATAGGCTTTATAATAGTCGCGTTCAAATTCGTTTATCAACTCATTTTTTTCAAAATCGTGAAATGAATCCACAATTTCATCGGCAAACCTCACAAATGCATAAATGCCAAAAATAGCTTCCCTAATTTTTGGGGAAAGCATTTTAACCGCCAACGAAAAGGATGTGCTATATTTTTTAGTAACTATTTTGCTACACAAAAATGAAGTTTCGTCAAAAATTTGTTTCATAGTATTTACCCTTTTTTCATTAATAATTCAGACACAATTTTTCCAGATATAATTGCTGGAGGAACTCCAGGACCAGGAACAGTTAACTGCCCTGTAAAAAATAAATTCTTCACCTTTTTACTTTGTATTTTTGGTCGTAAAAAAGCCGTTTGCATCAATGTATTTGCCAATCCATAGGCGTTTCCTTTAAATGAATTATAATCTTTCACAAAATCGTTTACACAATACGATTCCTTAAAAATAATAAAATCTTTTATATTCTGATCAGTTAATTTTTCCAATCTTTCAATTATTTTTAAAAAATATTCCTCACGTATCGCTTCATTATCCTGAATTCCAGGTGCAATAGGGATTAAAAAGGTAGCTGCTTCATAACCATTTGGGGCAAAACTATCATCGGTTATGCTTGGAAAACTTCCATAAAACAGCGGATCTTTTGGCCATTGCGGCGTGTCATAAATGTCAACCGCATGTTTGTCGAAATTTGAATCGAAAAATAAGGTATGATGTGAAACGTTTTTTAGCTTTTTGCTTAAACCAACGTAAAATAATAGTGCCGAAGGTGCAAATGTTCTTTTATTCCAATATTTTTCGGAATACATTCTGTATTTTTCATCCAATAAAGTTTCCGAATGGTGATAATCTGCGCCACTCACCACAAAATCTGCCGCCATAAACTGTTGATTCACCTGTATACCTTTTACAGTACCATTTTCAACAACAATTTTTTCAACGTTTTGGTTCGTTTCAATTTTAACGCCCAAATCCTCAGCCAAAGTGACAAATCCTTTAACCACTTCATACATTCCTCCTTTTGGATGCCAAGTGCCCAAACCAAAATCGGCATAATTCATAAAACTGTAAAAACTCGGCGTATTTGAAGGTTTCGCACCCAAAAACAACACAGGAAACTCTAAAATTTGAATTAACTTATCGCTTTTAATATGTCCGCGAACTTCTGCGCTGATGCTTTTAAAAAACTGATTTACATTGGCAATGGTTTGAAATGTCACCAACTCAGTAATTGAATTTCCTGGCTTATAAACCAAGTTATTCACCGCAACTTCATAATTGAATTTTGCGGCTTTTAAAAATTTCTTCAGATAAACGGAACTGCCTTTTTCTTCATTTTCGAAAACCTGATAAATTTCTTCGATTTTATCTGAAATAAGCAACGAATCAAGTTGGTCAAAATAAACCTGATAAGCCGGAGCCAGTTTTTCCAAATCGTAAAAATCGGATGGTTTTTTATCGAAATCGGTAAAGAATTTTTCAAAAACATCGGGCATCCAATACCAAGTTGGACCAATGTCAAATTTAAATCCGTCTTTCGTGAGCAATCGGGCCCTACCGCCCACATTGCTGTTTTTCTCGATAATCGTAACATCGTAACCTGCTTTTGCTAAATAACAAGAAGCTGATAACGATGAGAAACCTGAGCCTATGATAATAATTTTTTTCTTCATTCTGTATAACAAATATATGAATAAGTTAAACAAAAACAAATTATTTTTTAATAATTATAAAATATTTAACAGCTCGATTGGAGATTTAAATATTTTGATTTGCTCATTTTTGAAAGAATCCGAATCAAACTGCGCTAATTTTGAACCTAAAACCCATAAATGATCATTGGTATCCTTCAATACTTCACTATAAACTTGCTCTAAATATTCTTCAACAGTTTCCTTTGAAGGCTCTACGGTTAAATAGGTTAAAAAACAAACATCATCAAAGATCTTTTGCAGGTCGTTTAAATTCTCGACAGGAACACTTTGACCTAAATAAATGGAATGGTATCCGTGAAACAACAATTCAAAGTGCAGGTATAATAAGCCAAGCTCGTGAATTTCATGCATTGGTAAATACAACACAAACTTTCTTTCAGTTTTATTGGGCTGAAGGAATTGGAGTTTCTCTGTATTGATTAGAATCTTTTGCTTTATTAAGTTGGTAATGAAATGTTCATGCGCCGGAGTTATGGAATGAACTTGCCACAACACACCTATTTCAGTTAGAAATGGAATAAAAACTTCAGTAAAAATAGTTCTAAAGGATGTCTGTGAAATAAGCCCATTGTAGGTTTGGTTAAACAATCCTTCATCAAAATTTAGCATGGCCAATTTAAAGGAATTCAACGCTTTACTTTCGAAACCTTCCTTAAACACAAGTTCCTTTACGCTTAATTCCATTTTATCATCAGACAAGGAGGCTATTTTGGATATTTTTAAGCCGTTATTGTAAAGTAAAGAGACGTTTAACAGCTTAAGCATGCTGTCCATATCATAATATCTGATATTAGAATCGGTTCTTTTTGGTTCAAACAAATTGTACCTTTTTTCCCATATACGAATGGTATGCGCCTTGATGCCAGAAAAATTTTCGAGATCCTTTATAGTGAACTCTGTTTTGATATTGTTCAAAGTTATTTAAGTTTAGTTGAACAAATATATATAATAAATTAATATTCAACAATTTTTGAGCAAAAAAAAGAGCGCAATGCGCTCTTTTTAGTTTTTTAATCGATTTTATTTGTTCAAATACATCTTTCTTCGTGAATACAGTTCGTAAAACTGGTCATCTTTTAAGTTGTCAATAAATAAAATACTTTCGCCGGTGGATTTCATTTCCGGACCTAATTTTTTATCCACATTCGGGAATTTATTGAAAGAAAATACCGGTTGCTTAATGGCATAACCTTCCAATTTAGGATTGAATTTAAAATCCTTCACTTTATTTGCTCCCAACATCACTTTAGTTGCGTAGTTTACATAAGGTTCTTTGTATGCTTTTGAAATAAACGGCACCGTACGAGAAGCTCTTGGATTGGCTTCAATGATATAGACAATATCATCCTTAACGGCAAACTGAATATTAATCAACCCTACGGTTCTTAAAGCCAAGGCAATTTTTTTAGTATGATCTTTAATTTGCTGCAACAC
>JAWOHJ010000221.1:0-12341 GCA_046485225.1 Lutibacter sp.
ACGGAATATTTTATGTTGTTTTTCATTTTTTGTTTGTTTGGTTAATTTAGCAAATATAAATATACAGATTATTATTTTAATTTTTGCAAAATTGATAAATTGAATGTTTCTTAATTGGTTTTTATTTAGGAATCGGCAATATTTTATACTAAATAACCAATTAATGTAACTTTTGTTACAATCGTAAATTATTTTATTTTAGGTGAAGCATTACTTCTTTTATATTTAAATCTTTTATAAAGAATTAAAATTTTAATCCAATTTTGGAAGCACAAAATCACTTAAAACACTTGGCAACTGCATGGCTGCTTCAATTTCTTCGGATTTACGAGGTGCCATAGCCGATAAATTTACCGGACCATTTTTTGTAATCAAAATATCATCTTCAATGCGTACGCCAATTCCCCACCATTTTTCGTCGCAGTCGCTTCCTGTTGGGATATAAATTCCCGGTTCCATGGTTACCACCATATTTTCTTCAAATTTTTCATAATTTCCGGGATCATGTACATCCAAACCAATATGATGTGAAGTTCCGTGGGGAAAATAATTGTGTCTGCTGTTTTCATTGGTGATAATACCCAATTCGGCAAGTCCTTTATTGATAATTTTTCTTGCAATTTGATTTGGTTCTTGCATATCAACACCAATTTTGTAGGCCGCAATTCCGGCTTCCTGTGCTTCATAAACCAAATCGTATATTAATTTTTGTTCGGTTGAAAATTTCCCGTTGGTTGGAATTGTGCGTGTGACATCGGCGGTATAACCGCGATATTCCGCACCTAAATCCATTAATATCAGATTATTATCGCCAACATTTGTTTTATTGTTTTCAATATAATGCAAAATACATCCGTTATTTCCGGCACCAACAATGGACGGGTAGCCTTCATATTCAGCGCCATATTTTTTGTAAACAAACTCGTGAACGCCTTGAGCTTCGGTTTCAGACATATTTGGATGCATGGCTTTCATCATTTCCAATTGCCCGACAGCAGAAATTTCTATGGCTTTTTTCAGCAACACCAGCTCCTCTTTTGTTTTTATTTCACGTAATGAGGCCATAATTTTCTTAAGCGTTTCCGTATCTATTCTTTTTTTGGTTTCATTGTACAATTTGTCGTTGGTTGGGTTGTTTAAATGAAGCAAATCAAAAGAAACTTTCACTTTAAAAGTTTTGATCAAATCATATAAATCAGCAGTTTCATCTGTATCCCTGACATCATTTTTAAAGTTTTCGAACAAAATTTTATCAAATTTGGAAAAATTGATGTCGTAACTTTTAAATTCACCGCCGTTATAAGCGACCCTGAATCCCAGTTCATCTTGTGCACCTGCAACACCCAAACGTTTTCCGTTCCACATTTCGGCATATTCATTACGTTCCTGAACGAAAATTACTTCATTAAAAGTCTTGTTGCCAATGGTTTGATTTTCCTTAAAAATAAAAACCAAGGCATTTGGTTCTTTGTAACCCGTTAAATAATAAAAATTTGGATCCTGATGATACACAAAATTAACATCGTTTGCGCGGTTTCTTACCGGATTTGCAAAAAATACGGCAACACTGTTATTGGGTAATTTAGCCCGAAGCTGCGCCCGCCTTTCTGCATGAAATTCTTTTTTTAAAAAATCTTGCGGCGTTTCATTTTGTTGGGCAAAGACAGTTGAAAAAGAAAAAAGAAAAAACAGTATTTTAATGTTGAAGAATTTCATAATAAGATGTTGTTGTTGTTAAATAAATCCAAATATAAAATAAATAGTAAACAATTTAATGTTATTGTGTTTAAAAAAAAGTCGGAAGACCGAAGACGGAAGTCGGAAGGAAACGAAAATAAAAAAGACAAAAAATTCTAAAATCGTAAATCAAATATCGAAATTCAATTCGCGTTAGGGGTTGAAGAGGAAAACCTTTTTACGCTTTTTCAGCGAAAAAAGTTTGGAACGGAAAACCCGACCGCCTTTTCGGCGGGAACGCCCAACGAAAATGCAGACAGGCCCAGAATATGCTGATGCATTAAAAGATTGAATCTTAAAAAGGTAAATTAATACCAATGCTATTCTTGAATAATTTGTATTTTAGCATCACAAAATAACTTTAGATGAAACGAGCCTCACAAATTTTGATACACAAAAGAATGTTTAATGGCGAACAGCATCTGTACCAATAAAAAATAAAATTTAAATTGATGAAAAATACTGCTTTAACTCATATTCACGAGTCTTTAGGTGCTAAAATGGTGCCGTTTGCAGGCTATATGATGCCTGTACAATATGAAGGAATTAATATTGAACACGAAACTGTAAGAAATGGTGTTGGTGTTTTTGATGTTTCGCACATGGGAGAATTTCACTTGAAAGGAAAAAATGCCTTGGCTTTGATTCAAAAAGTGACTTCAAACGATGCATCTGTATTGGTTGACGGAAAAATTCAATACAGTTGTTTGCCAAATAATGACGGCGGAATTGTGGATGATTTATTGGTTTACAGAATCACTGCGGATCATTATTTTTTAGTGGTAAATGCTTCAAATATTGAAAAAGACTGGAATTGGATTTCTTCACACAACGATTTGGGTGTTGACATGACGAATGTTTCTGATGACTTGTCTTTACTGGCCGTTCAAGGTCCGAAAGCTACGCAAGCGTTGAAATCTTTGACTGATATTGATATATCGGCTATGGAATATTACACGCTTAAAATTGGAACTTTTGCCGGAATTGAAGATGTCATTATTTCAGCAACAGGTTATACAGGTTCTGGCGGATTTGAAATTTACTTTAAAAATGAAGATGCCGGACATATTTGGAATGCCATTTTTAAAGCAGGTGAAAAATTCGGAATTAAACCAATTGGTTTGGCTGCCCGAGATACTTTGCGTTTGGAAATGGGATTTTGTTTGTACGGAAACGACATTAATGACACTACCTCGCCTATTGAAGCCGGTTTAGGATGGATTACAAAATTCACAAAAAACTTTACCAATGCTGAAGCGTTGAAAAAACAAAAAGAAGAAGGCGTTTCTAAAAAATTAATTGCTTTTGAAGTTTTGGAAAAAGCAGTTCCGCGTCACGATTACGAAATAGTGAATGAAGCCGGTGAAAATATTGGCGTTGTAACATCGGGAACTATGAGTCCGTCACTTAAAAAAGGCATTGGAATGGGTTACGTGAAAACAGCTTATGCCAAGCTTGGTTCACAAATTTTTATTCAAATCAGAAATAAAGCAATTCCGGCCACAGTGGTGAAATTGCCTTTTTATAAAGGTTAAAAGTTACCGGGAATTTTACCCTGAACGCCTTCATAAAATTTATGAAAGAAGTTAAAGTCGTTTTCCATATTATCGGTTAAATAGTATGGTTCAGCAACGTTAACTTCTTTCTTATTAAAATCAAAAGAAATCATCACAATAGGCACATTTGCACCTTTGGCAATGTAATAAAACCCTGTTTTCCATATTTCTGTCTTTTTTCGGGTTCCTTCGGGCGACATGGTTAAAATAAAATTTTCCTTAGCCTTAAAGATGTTTACAATGGCTTCAACTTTATTGCTGCTAGTACTTCTGTCAATTGGCGTTCCTCCCAGCCATCTGAATATAAATCCGAAAGGCGGCTTAAATAAAGATGCTTTTCCGATATAATTTGCCGGCAAACCTTCTGCATATTTAATAAAAACACCCAAAGGAAAATCCTGCCAATGCGTGTGCGGTGCTGCAATAATCACATATTTTTTTAAATATTTAGGAAAACTTCCTATTACTTTCCATCTAAAAATGGTGTACAAAATAAAACGGGCAAAAATTTTCATATTGTTGTTGATAACTCGGTTTCTATTTTTCAAATACCGGTTCGGACGCAAATATAAAATTCTTACTTTTATAAACTAATATTTATCTTAAAATTGTAATGACTGATTTTATATTTTACGTAATAATTGCCTTGGTATTTTTAGCAATTGGCTTTATAATCGGCAAATTATTAACCAAAAATACTTCTGAAAAAGTGACTTCCGAACTGGAAGTGAGAAATAAACTATTGCTTGAGGAAAAACAACTTAATGAATTAAATGTTAATAAGTTGATTCAGGAAAAAAATAGTTTAAATGAAGAAAAGCACCAGATAGATATTCGGTTGGCGCAGAAGGTTTCTGAGTTTCACAACCTGGAAGAAAAGCTGCAGGAAAACAAAGCTGAGGTTGAAAAATTACAGGAAAAATTCAGCAAAGAATTTGAAATATTGGCCAGTAAAATATTGGAGGAGAAATCGGTTAAATTCACCGAGCAGAATAAAGAAAACCTAAAAAATATTTTAAGTCCGCTTCAGGAAAAAATCCAGACTTTCGAGCGAAAAGTGGAAGATACGCACAAAGAAAGCATTGATTACCACGCCGCTTTACGTCAGCAAATACTTGGTTTAAAGGATTTAAACCTGCAAATGAGCAAAGATACCATCAATTTAACCAAGGCGCTGAAAGGCGACAGTAAAACGCAAGGAAATTGGGGTGAATTGGTATTGGAAAGGGTCTTGGAAAAATCGGGTTTGGAAAAAGACCGGGAATATTTTGTGCAGCAAAGTTTTACCAATGTTGAAGGAAAAAGAATACTTCCCGATGTGGTGATTCATTTGCCCGATGGTAAAAAAATGGTGATCGACTCAAAAGTTTCCTTAACGGCTTATGAGCAATTTGTAAACAGTGATGACGACAATGAAAAATCGCAACTTTTGAAGGAACACGTAAATTCCCTGAAACGCCATATTGAACAATTGAGCGAAAAGCGCTATGAAGATATTTACAAAATTGAATCGCCCGATTTTGTGTTGTTGTTTATTCCTATTGAACCCGCATTTGCAGTAGCTTTGAATATCGATAATCAATTGTACAATAAAGCATTCGAGAGAAATATTGTGATTGTGACGCCCACTACCCTTTTGGCAACATTACGCACCATAGATTCTATGTGGAACAATGAAAAACAGCAGCGAAACGCCATAGAAATCGCACGCCAGGCAGGCGCTTTGTACGATAAGTTTGAAGGTTTTATTGCCGATTTAACCAATGTCGGCAAAAAAATGGATGAAGCAAAAGCTGAATATAGAGGCGCGATGAATAAGCTTTTTGAAGGAAAAGGCAACTTGATTATAAGCGTAGAAAAGCTGAAGAAAATGGGCGCAAAATCCAAAAAATCACTGCCCCAAAATATTATTGAGCGCGCTGAGGATATTGAAGATATAGAGGAATAGATAAATTAAAAATCCCGCTCGAGGCGGGATTTTTTATTCAATTAGTTTTTTAACACTTTACTTAAAACCAATTCTTTGTCAATTTTTCTGGTACAGAAATACCAATCTTTACAATCCATATCTTCTTTGCCTTCCATTCTGTCCTGTGCAGTTCCGCAAGAACCTGCAGGGCCAATAATCACATCATCACCCGGATTCCAGTCGGCTGGTGTTGCAACGCCAAATTCATCAGCAGTTTTTAGGGCAACAACAACTCGGTACAATTCATCAAAGTTTCTTCCCAAACTTAAAGGATAATAAATGATAGCTCTTATTATTCCTTTAGGATCCACAAAAAACACCGCTCTTACTGCTTTTGTTGATGCTTCATTTGGTTGAATCATTCCATATTTTTTGGCAACTTCCATGGTAATATCTTCAATCAAAGGAAATTTCACTTCGATGTTTTTCATTCCTTTGTATTCAATTTTTTCCTTGATGGAACGCAACCAGGCAATATGGCTGTATAAACCGTCAATAGACAAACCCACAAGTTTGCAGCCTGCTTTTGCAAATTTATTTTCCAAAGAAGCAAACGTCATAAATTCTGAGGTGCAAACTGGCGTAAAATCTGCAGGGTGACTGAATAAGATAACCCATTCGCCTTTATAATCTCCAGGAAAATTTATATCTCCCTGTGTTGTAACTGCTTTAAATTCGGGCGCTTTGTCTCCAATTCTTGGCATTGATGTAATTCCTTCTACTGTTTCCATATTTCTACTTTTAAAATTATTTTTAATATAAATGATGTATTCAAAATTGTTTATAGCATTTAAATTGATGGCTGCTTTTTTCAGATTTAGATTGACATTTTGCTGATAAAAATATGAATACCAATTCATTAAAATTAGTGAAAAAATCGCAAAATTTGGAAGTTTTTGAGACTTTTAACAAAAAATTCACAGGCATAAAAAATCCCGCTCAAGGCGGGATTTATAGTAATATAAGATGTATTTATTTTGCGAATAACGGCAAACCCGACATCATATCATTCACTCTTTCCGCAACACTTTCCAAAACAGCTTCATCTTCATAATTTAGTATAACTTCATCAATTAAATCCACAATGGCAATCATATCATTTTCTTTCAAGCCTCTGGTGGTAACCGCTGCAGTTCCAATTCTGATACCTGAAGTTACAAAAGGAGATTTATCATCAAAAGGAACCATATTTTTATTTACGGTAATATCAGCTTTTACCAAAGCATTTTCAGCATCTTTACCACTAATATTTTTATTGCGTAAATCAATCAGCATCATATGGTTGTCTGTTCCGCCAGAAATAATTTCATAGCCTTTTTTCATAAAAGCAGCAGCCATCGTAGCCGCATTTTTCTTCACCTGAATTTGATACGTTAAAAAGTCATCAGTTAAAGCTTCTCCAAATGCAATCGCTTTTGCTGCAATAACGTGCTCTAACGGTCCGCCCTGATTCCCAGGAAAAACAGCAGAATCAATTAAAGCAGACATTTTTTTCAATGTTCCGTTTTTTAATGTTTGACCGAACGGATTGTCGAAATCTTTTCCAATCATAATAATTCCGCCACGTGGTCCGCGCAATGTTTTATGTGTTGTGGTGGTTACAAAATGACAATGAGGAATTGGATCATTTAAAATTCCTTTGGCAATTAAACCAGAAGGATGAGAAATATCGGCCATTAACAAGGCTCCAACAGAATCTGCTATTTCTCTGAATCTTTTAAAATCGATGTCTCTTGAATACGCCGAAGCGCCTGCAATAATTAAATTTGGTTTTTCTTTGGTGGCAGTTTCCTGAATTTTGTCATAATTTAAAATGCCGGTTTCTTTTTCAACGCCATAAAAAGACGTTTTATACAATTTTCCTGAAAAATTTACCGGAGAACCGTGTGTTAAATGTCCGCCGTGCGACAAATCGAAACCTAAAATTTTATCTCCCGGATTTAAAACAGCCTGATAAACCGCGGCATTTGCCTGTGAACCAGAATGCGGCTGCACATTTACATATTCTGCACCAAAAAGTTGTTTTGCCCTGTCAATCGCAATTTGCTCAACAACATCAACCACTTCGCAACCGCCATAATAACGTTTGTTTGGATATCCTTCCGCATATTTATTGGTCAAAACAGAACCAGTGGCTTCCATAACTTGTTCACTTACAAAGTTTTCCGAAGCAATTAATTCCAAACCGTTGGTTTGTCTTTCTTTTTCGTCTTGTATTAAATCGAAGATAATTTGATCACGTTGCATTAAAATTGATTTTAAAAGTTAAAATTTCTGCAAAAATAGCAATTTCATTTTGCTTTTAACAATAAACTTCTATATTTGAATAGAAAATAATAACTACTAATAGTTTATATATATGCAAATAGCAGCAAACAATCCAACTAGAAAATCATGGTTAAATGTAGCAGACAACTGCGATTTTCCCATTCAAAATATACCTTTTGGCGTTTTTATCACAAAAGATGACATTATAACAATTGGAACCAGAATTGGCGAATACGCCATTGATTTGGGTGCTTTCCATCAATTGGGTTATTTTGAAGGAATTCCATTGACCGATGATATGTTTATGCAGGATTCCTTAAACGATTTTATTTCCGACGGAAGAAAAACCTGGAGACTGGTAAGAAACAGAATTGCAGAAGTATTTGATGCAAAAAACGCAAGCTTAAGAGACAATTTAAAACACAGAGAAGTCATTATTTTCGACGTCAATGAAGTTGAAATGTTGTTGCCAATAAGCGTTGGCGACTATACCGATTTTTACTCGAGCAAAGAACACGCCACCAATGTTGGCGTGATGTTTAGAGGCGCAGACAATGCGTTGATGCCAAATTGGCTTCATATGCCTATCGGTTATCACGGACGTGCCTCATCTGTAGTTGTTTCAGGAACAAAAATTCGCAGGCCATACGGACAAACTTTGCCAAACGGTGAAACCCAACCAATTTTTGGGCCAACAAAATCTTTGGATATGGAACTGGAAACCGCTTTTATAACTACTGATGTGAACAATTTAGGTGAACCAGTTTCTGTTGATGAAGCCCACGACTATATTTTCGGAATGGTTTTGTTAAACGACTGGAGTGCCAGAGATATTCAAAAATGGGAATATGTGCCGCTTGGACCATTTTTAGGAAAAAGTTTTGCTTCATCCATGTCGCCATGGATTATTACGATGGATGCTTTGGAACCTTTTAAATGTGAAGGACCAAAACAAGAAGTTACGCCACTTCCCTATTTACAGCAAAAGACAACTGAAAATAGTTACGACATCAAACTTCAGGCAGCAATTGAAACCGAAAATGGCGATTTAAATTTGTTGACTACATCAAATTTTAAATATTTATACTGGACGATGGCGCAACAACTGGCACACCACACCAGCAATGGCTGTAACATAAGAGCCGGAGATTTAATGGGCAGCGGAACCATTTCTGGTCCGGCAAAAAATAGTTATGGTTCTATGTTGGAACTAACTTGGGGAGGAAAAGAACCAATTACTTTAAAAGACGGTACATCAAGAACATTTTTCAATGATGGAGACAATGTAATTATTCGCGGGTATTGCAAAAATGATAAAGTGAGAATCGGTTTTGGTAAATGTACCGGCAAAATAATGCCTGCTATTGCTCCAAAACATATAAAATAAAAACTTACATCAATACAAAAAAGGCTGTCCAATTAATTTTAGACAGCCTTTTTTGTAATATTTAACCCATTTAAATTTTTTCTCGCTACAAAATTTTCTTTATGTCGTTCACACTTATGGAGTGGTGTGAATCATTGTAAATAACTTTTCCGTTTTTTATCACCAAAACTTGCGGTGATTGATGTGTAACGACAAACTTTTCTGAAATTTCATTGGACAAGGCTCTGTAGCTGAGCAAATCCAAAAAATACAAACTGATTTCAGCTTCTTTCAAATCAAATTCCCGTTCAAAACTTTTTAGCGACATTCTGCTAATTCCGCAAGATGTGCTGTGTTTAAAAATTAAAACTGGTTTTGCATTGGACAATGAAATTATTTCATCCAATTGGTTTTTATCAGTTAACGCAACCCAACTCACTTTTGAAACATTTTCACCTTCAGCGGCACTTTTTAAAAAATTATCGAATAATCCCATTTTAATTGTTTTATCTTTAAGTCGGCAAAGCTAATAATAACTTACTTAAAAAGACAAAATGTCCTTACATTCTTAAATGCATACGACAAAATGACTTATTTCTGATGCTTTATTTAAGTGGAATATTCTTTGAGAACTAAAAATAAATACAATTAAATATAACATTATGGACTTTAATAAATTTACCATAAAAACACAGGAAGCCGTTCAGCAAGCGCAACAAATAGCGCAAAGTTACGGGCATCAGCAAATTGAAAATTCACACATCTTAAAAGCCATTTTTGAAGTGGATGAAAATGTGGTTCCTTTCATATTTAAAAAGATAGGATTAAATATCGATTTGCTCAAAAGTTTGATAGACAAAACTTTGGAAAGTTATTCAAAAGTAACCGGCGGCGACATTTCGTTCTCCGGAAACGCTTCTAAAATGCTGAATACCGCATCAATTGAAGCAAAAAACATGAAGGATGAATATGTTTCCATAGAGCATTTATTGCTGGCGATTTTAAATACAAAAGACACGACTTCCCAAATTTTAAAAGATCAGGGCGTCAATGAAAAAAACTTAAAATCGGCCATTGCAGAGCTGCGTAAAGGAAGTACGGTAACTTCCCAAAGTGCTGAAGAAACCTACAATTCGCTCAATAAATATGCGCGGAATTTAAATCAGCTGGCAAATGACGGAAAATTAGATCCCGTTATTGGTCGTGATGAAGAAATTAGAAGAATTCTTCAAATTTTATCGCGAAGAACAAAAAACAATCCAATGTTGGTTGGCGAACCCGGAACCGGAAAAACAGCCATTGCAGAAGGATTGGCGCACAGAATTGTGAAAGGCGATATTCCCGAGAATTTAAAGGGAAAACAAGTTTATTCTTTGGATATGGGCGCATTAATTGCAGGCGCAAAATACAAAGGAGAATTTGAAGAACGTTTGAAATCGGTTATCAAAGAAGTCACTTCTTCCAATGGCGAAATTGTGCTTTTTATTGATGAAATTCATACGTTGGTTGGCGCTGGCGGCGGACAAGGCGCAATGGATGCCGCAAATATTTTAAAACCTGCATTGGCAAGAGGCGAATTGCGGGCGATTGGCGCAACCACTTTAGACGAATATCAAAAATATTTTGAAAAAGACAAAGCACTGGAACGAAGGTTTCAAAAAGTAATTGTGAATGAACCAGATACAGAAAGCGCCATTTCAATTTTGCGTGGCATAAAGGATAAGTATGAGAATCATCATAAAGTTCAAATTAAGGATGATGCCATTATTGCTGCGGTAGAACTTTCACAACGCTATATTTCTAACCGATTTTTACCTGACAAAGCCATCGATTTAATGGATGAAGCGGCTGCAAAATTACGTATGGAAATAAATTCAAAACCCGAGGAACTGGATGTTTTGGATCGTAAAATAATGCAGATTGAAATTGAAATTGAAGCCATTAAACGTGAAAAAGACGAAAAAAAATTGGCCAGCCTAAAAGAAGAAGTCGCCAATTTAAAAGAAAAACGCAACGAAATCAATGCAAAATGGGTCAGTGAAAAAGAATTGGTTGAAAAAGCCCAAGCCAGCAAAGAAGCCATAGAAAATTATAAATTGGAAGCCGAACGCGCCGAACGTGACGGAGACTACGGAAAAGTGGCCGAAATACGCTATGGAAAAATTAAGGATGAACAGGATAAATTGGTAAAACTTCAAAAAGAGTTGTCTGAAAATCAGGATTCCGCTTTAATCAAAGAAGAAGTTACCAGAGATGATATCGCTGAAATTGTCGCAAAATGGACCGGAATTCCGGTGACGAAAATGTTGCAGAGCGAACGCGAAAAATTGCTGCTTTTAGAAGATGAACTGCATGAAAGAGTTGTTGGACAAGAAGAAGCCATCAGCGCCGTTGCTGATGCTGTAAGACGTTCCAGAGCCGGATTGCAGGACGTGAAAAAACCATTGGGAACTTTCTTGTTTTTGGGCACAACCGGAGTTGGTAAAACGGAATTGGCAAAAGCATTGGCAGAATATTTATTCGATACCGAAAATTCTATCACGCGTATTGATATGAGCGAATATCAGGAACGCCACGCGGTGAGCCGTTTGGTGGGTGCGCCTCCAGGATATGTTGGCTATGAAGAAGGCGGACAATTGACCGAAGCGGTTCGAAGAAAACCTTACTCCGTAATTTTATTGGATGAAATTGAAAAAGCGCATCCCGATACCTTTAACATTTTATTGCAGGTGTTGGATGAAGGAAGGTTGACAGACAATAAAGGTCGGGTAGCCGATTTTAAGAACACCATTATTATTATGACTTCGAATATGGGATCGACAATTATTCAGGAACGATTTGAAAAAATGGATATGAATAAGCGCGACTTAATAACGGAAGCCACAAAAGTTGAAGTTTTAGGCTTGTTGAAACAAACAATCAGACCTGAATTTTTAAACAGAATTGATGAAATCATTATGTTTACGCCTTTAAATGAAGCGGAAATTAAACAAATTGTTAAAATCCAGTTGGATGCGTTGGCAAAAATGCTGTTGACTAAAGACATTCATATCGATTTTTCTGAGGATGTGATTGAAGCATTGGCGAACAAAGGCTACGATCCGCAATTTGGCGCAAGACCCGTGAAACGTGTAATTCAAAAAGAAGTGTTGAATGAATTGTCCAAGGAAATTTTAGCGGGAAAAATAACAGCAGACAGCCATATTTTGCTCGATGCTTTTGACGATAAAATTGTGTTTAGAAACAAAAATAATGAATAAAAAAAAACTGCCTTTGGCAGTTTTTTTGTTTCTTTATAAAAAATTATCAGATGCGGAAAATTATTTTATTCAGTCTTTTATTCATAGCAATGACAACTTTGCAAGCACAAGAAACGGTTGAAAAAACAACCACCTATTTTTTGATAAGACATGCGGAAAAAGTAAGGGAAAATCCTGCCGATAAA
>JAWOHJ010000302.1:0-4555 GCA_046485225.1 Lutibacter sp.
TAGCAATTCAACAATTAAAGCTGTATTTTTTGTGCTCATCAAATCAATATTGATGATGCCATAATCTTCAGGTGTTTTTGTTTTTAATTTATAGACGATTGAATCATTTGAAATCCCAAAAATGTCAGTAATTGCTTTAGACTTTAACTCAAAATTGTATTCAGTATTGTGTTTTTTGTCGAAATTCAGCGTTAATTTTGTTTTTGATTCGTTCAGTATTTCCGTAAAATCGACTGCTGTTGTGTCTTTATTAGTGATGTTGATGATGTTAATCCTGGACCTGTCAAAATTTACAATAGGTGTATTTGTTGCAATGGAGAAAGTATCAATTAAATGTAAGGTTCCGGTTGCATTTTGGGTAATTTTAAGGGAATCAATTTTTGTGCTTCTTGGCCTTAAAGTAAAATTTTCAGCATAGTCATTTTTTGAAACCGAGAAATTTAAAGAGTCTGCTTCAAAAGGCGTGTACCAATAATTGAGGGTATCTTTACCTTTTTCAAAAACAATTTGAGATTTAAAATCAGCAGGTTTTTGAGTTAAAAGTTCAATGTTTATCGCAGAAGCATTGCCTTCAAATCCAAATTGAATAAGTCCTTTGCTAACTTCTTTCGGCCTAAACACCTTTAAATTTGGGATTTCTTTAAAAATGGTGAAATTATATTTTTGATCTGTTGGAATTGTTATGGTGTCTTTTATAAACCCAATTTTATCAATTTCCGGGTTATAAATTTTGTTATTATTAGCATCATTTAGCGCGATAAGCAAATATTTGCCGGCGCGTAAATTGGTTAATTCAAACAAAGTGCTGTCTAAAGTATTGCCAATATAGCGTGGTTTTTGTTTGTAAATAACGGAATCTGTATAGGAAGCATTGTATTCATAAAGCATAACATCAATGCCTTTTGCCTTTTTTTTCATCATAGGATCAGTTACTTCTCCCGCCAAATTAAGAGAATCAATATAAGTTCCTGTTGAAAAAACATATTTAAAGTTTCCCAATTTATTTTCTTCATTATTGTCAACAATACTGTTTCCAAAATTAAATGAATAGGTTGTATTTGCATCTAAAGTATCCAGTATTTTTATAGTGATAAATTTACTTGCTGTTCCAACCGGAGTGATAACTGGGTCCGTTTTTTGAGGCGGGGAAATCACCAATTTTTGACTGACGTCTTTTAGTTTGACATATTCGTCAAAATATATTTTTATTTGTTTTTCCTTGAAATTAATAGTTTCAACTGCAGGAATTGCCTTTATTAATACAGGTGGGATTGTGTCTTTTGGCCCGCCTGTTGGCGTTCCTCTTCTGGCACAATCAAAAAACGCACTCGCGATTATTAAAACCAATAAAAACTTAAAGAAAGAAATCCTCATATTTGTTTTATTAAAAAATACAAAATAACAATTATTTTATTAAAAAAACGCATTAAAATAAGCGACTGTTTCATATTGACTAATTTATTTTGTGTAAGCCATGCACGCAATGCTTATTTTTAAATTTTTTGTTTGGCTCAGTGCATCATAACAAGCTTCAAGTGTTGCGCCAGTTGTAATAACATCATCAATTAAGAGAATATGTTTGTTTTCTAAGGCAGACTTGTTTTGGACATGAAATAATTCTTGCACATTTTTCCAACGTTCCAAACGTAATTTTTTAGTTTGTGTTTTTGTTGATGATACCCTGGATAAAATTGTTGAATAATAAGGAATCTCCAGTTTATTAGCCAGACTTTCTCCAAAAGTGGTTACTTGATTATACCCGCGTTTTTTAAGTTTTTTGGGATGAAGCGGCACGGGAATAATGCAATCTACGGTTTTAAAACGTTGACTTTCGTAAATTTGCTCACCAAGCCAATCGCCAATAAAAGTTCCAACTTGTTGTTGTTTCTTGTATTTAAGTTCATGAATTAAACGCTGAACGCTTCCTTTTTTGAAAAAGTAAAACAACGAAGTGGCGCTTTCAAGAGGAATTCTTCCATAGAAGGATTTTTCAATTAAATTATTTTCTTCAAAACTAAAATTGGTTAAAGGCAAATCGTGTCGGCAGGTTAAACAAATAATGGACTCGTTAGTTGCCAAATATTCACTGCAGCATAAGCATGTTTCAGGAAAAAAAATAGCAAAAATGTCTTTTAAAATTTTCATAGCGGTTTTTTTTTAAAAGTACATTTTTAATTCAAATAAATTATGGGGTTTTAAAAAGTATGATAAACCAATTGTTTGAACAACACTTCAAGATTTCAGAAAAACTAATGTATTCAAAAAAAGGCATTTAAGAATAATTTAATTTGTAGTTTTACGTTTATGTGAAATACATAAATATTTAAATGATGGAAGAAAATAAAAAATCTAATACCAATCTGATAATCATAGCTTTAGCTGTTTTATTATTAGGTGCTTTGGCCTATACTTTTTATACAAGCTCAGAACATAAAAAGTTAACTGATGAAATTGAAGTTGAAAAGCTTGAAATAGAGCAAAATTTGGATAGTATGATCGTTAGATACGAAGACGCTATCGCCGAAAAAACTTCAATGTCTGGGGAATTAATCATTGAAAGGGACAGAATTATTGCTCTAAGAGATTCAATTAAAGACTTGAAAGTTGTAAATTACAGTATGTTGCGCCGTTACAAGGGCGAAATTTCTAAATTGGAAGAATCCAACAAAAAATTATTTTTATTGAATGAGTCGTTAACAAGCTCAAATCAGTTACTGACAAGCAATTTAGACAGTGCCAAAGTTGTAATCACAAGACAAATAGCCAAAAACGACACCTTAACTACCCAAAATTTAACGTTGGCCCAAAAAGTGGCGATTGGTTCTGAATTGAAGATAAGCACGGCAAAAGTGCTTGCAATGAAAGAGCGCAGCAGTGGAAAATTGGTGGAAACTACACGTGCAAACAATACAGATGCCTTAAGAATTAATTTGACGATAATAAAAAATGATATCGCTGAAAAAGGCGACAGACAGGTTTATATCCAAATTGTTGATGCGCAAGGAAAAACCATGTCACCAAAAGGTGAGTTTACGCTTTCCAACAACACTCAGGTAAGTTACAGCGATCTTTCTATGGTAAATTATATGAATGAAGCCATTGATTTAATTTCATTGGTTGAAGTGAATAGAGATCTTATGAAAACCGGTACTTACACTGTAAATATTTATATTGAGAATAAATTTGCTGGAGCAACCAAATTTGTTTTGAAGTAATAAAGGAACTCCAGATTAAGATTATTTTATATTTTATTGGTGGAAATAGTTTAGGCTATTTCCACTTTTTTATTTTTTAGTGTTAAAAGCTTTACTATTTTTGCAGCATGGCAAATCAAGATGATCAATTTAAAAAAGTAGTTTCACATGCGAAGGAATACGGTTTTGTATTTCAATCCAGTGAAATTTATGATGGTTTGAGCGCAGTGTACGATTATGCTCAAAACGGTGTAGAATTAAAGAAAAATATCAGGGAATATTGGTGGAAAGCCATGGTGCAGATGCATGAAAATATTGTTGGTTTGGATGCCGCAATTTTTATGCACCCAACCACTTGGAAAGCTTCTGGCCATGTCGATGCTTTTAACGATCCTTTAATCGACAATAAAGATTCCAAAAAAAGGTACAGGGCCGATGTTTTAATTGAAGATTACGTGGCTAAATTGGATGATAAAATTGAAAAAGAAGTTGAAAAAGCGGCAAAACGTTTTGGTGACACTTTTGACAAAGACCAATTTTTAGCGACCAATGAAAGAGTATTGGGTTATAAAACAAAAGGCGAAACCATTTTAAAACGTATGGGAAAATCTTTGGCTGATGAAAATTTGGCCGATGTAAAAGCCCTTATCGAAGAATTGGAAATCGTTTGTCCGCTATCAGGTTCAAAAAACTGGACAGATGTGAAACAGTTCAACTTAATGTTTGGGACCAAAATTGGCGCTTCTGCTGATGCTTCCATGGATTTATATTTACGTCCGGAAACCGCCCAGGGAATTTTTGTGAATTTCTCGAATGTGCAAAAATCTGGACGGATGAAAATTCCTTTCGGAATTGCACAAACAGGAAAAGCTTTCAGAAATGAAATCGTTGCACGCCAGTTTATTTTCCGCATGCGGGAATTTGAACAGATGGAAATGCAATTTTTTGTGCGTCCGGGAACCCAAAAAGAATGGTATGAAGCTTGGAAAGAAACGCGTTTAAAATGGCATTTATCCTTGGGATTGGGCAAAGAAAATTACCGTTTTCACGATCATGATAAATTAGCGCATTATGCAGATGCAGCTGCAGATATAGAATTTAAATTTCCTTTTGGATTTAAAGAATTGGAAGGAATTCATTCGCGAACCGATTTTGATTTATCGAGCCACGAAAAGTTCTCGGGAAAGAAATTACAGTATTTTGATCCTGAACTCAATGAACATTACGTGCCTTACGTGGTGGAAACTTCGGTTGGATTGGACCGTATGTTTTTGGCAGTTTTTTCCCATTCTTTGCAAGAAGAGGAATTGGAAAACGGAACTACAAGAACCGTGTTAAGGTTGCCTGCAGTGTTGGCGCCA
>JAWOHJ010000316.1:0-4929 GCA_046485225.1 Lutibacter sp.
CCGCGAACGGCTTGAGTATGATTTCTACACAACCTGCACTGGATGCGATCAACAGCACATCTGCCCCACGGTTTCAGTGCCGCGAACGGCTTGAGTATGATTTCTACGGGGATTGGGGTAAGCAGTACTACCATCCATGGACCATCAATTTATGTTTGGTGCTGAGTTGCTGGTAGCTCCGGTTGTAAAAAAAGGAAATACCACTAAAAAAGTTTATTTGCCTGAAGGAAATTGGATTGATTATCACCATCCGCAAAAAATGTATAACGGAAAACAATATATTGAATATGACGCACCTTTAGCGGTGACCCCCATTTTTGTAAAGGATGGTGCCATACTGCCAATGATGCCGGTTATGCCTTATATAGGCGCAATGAAAAATACACCCATGATTCTTGAATTTTTCCCTTCTCTTCATAAACCTTCTTCATTCGAATTGTATGAAGATGACGGAGAAACCAATAATTACAAGGAAGGTAAATTCGTAAAGACCAACATTGAAAGTAACTCAACTTCATCCGAAATAAAAATCACAATTGAGAAATCTGAAAATTTTAATTTTAATGGTTTAGAAAAAAGGAACTATTGGCTAAAGATTCATCTGGCCAATAAGCCCAAAAAAGTGCTTTTGAACGATAAAAAGCTAAAAAATTACAGTCTGTCAAAGCTTGAGGAAAATTTGAATACTGCTTTTAATGCGTTGGGTTATTACCACGACAAAGATTTAAATCTTCTTTATATAAGATTTGAGGACGATAAGGAAGAAAAAATGATATTGATAAATAAATAAGAATTTATGGTAAGCTTTAAAAATATTTTATGGATTGTTGTTTTAAATGTTGCAGTAACGGGATGCGTTACCAACACAGCAAAAAGCAATAAAAATATACTTTACAAATCGGATGCATTCACAGTTTATGCTGACAGTGTGGTGCAGGGCGAAAATAAGGCGGTTGTAATTTCAAATAAAAAAATAACCTCCAATTACAAAAGTGCATCAACTAAAAATTATTCCAATTTGGTTAGTTTTAAGTTTACAATTAACGAAAAGGACATCGAGCTGCCCTCTGGAAATGACCATCTTGTGCTAATAGAAAATGGCGTAAAGGAATCTCCAATTGTTGTTTTTGGTGAAGCAGATAAGAATTTGTCAATTGATAAAGGAGATAAATTGAATCCAAATTACCAATATACTTTTAGGGTTGATATGACGCCTGTTTTGGATGCCTTTGAAAAAAATGGGTATTATGAAGCTTTTGATAAAAGCCGTATTGCAAAGCAGGATTTTAAAGGCTTTTATATTGCCGGAGGTTCTAAACCGCTGACATGGGATTTTTCAAATTTGGAAGAAAATAATTTGGAACTTTTTGACAAAGATGGTGATGGTATTTATGAAATTACATTGCTGTTAAATCCTTATGATACTAGCAAAATCGATTTAAAAACCTGGGAATTGTCGCAAGATATTGCCAAAAAACCCACTTATGCTTCAGATCAGCCTATTGTAGATGCGCTTTATAACCTGTCTTTAGAAGAATCGCAGTTGGCCATAGAGCCAGACAGCACTTTTAGAACCGGCGCCAAATGGGAAGGTGTCTGGACCAGAGACATCAGTTACAGCATTGTGCTGGCTTTTGCTTATTTAGAACCAGAAGTTGCCAAAATAAGTTTAATGAAAAAAGTAAAGAGAAACAGAATTATTCAAGATACCGGATCCGGCGGCGCTTGGCCTGTTTCATCCGACAGAACAACCTGGGCATTGGCAGCATGGGAAGTTTATAAAACTACAGGTGATAAAAATTGGCTTAAAAAAGCTTATGAAATCATCAAAAATAGCGTGGATGATGACAATAAGGTAATCAGTTCAAAAGAAACAGGCTTGTATTCAGGTGAGTCCTCTTTTCTTGATTGGAGAGAACAAACTTACCCAAAATGGATGTCGAATATGGATATTTATGTCTCCCAAAATTTAGGAACCAATGTTGTTCATTATCAAACCCATATTATTTTATCTAAAATGGCTAAGTTGCTGGGTGAACCGGCAGAAAAATATGAAACCATTGCAACCACCATTAAAAATGGGATAAATGAACAACTATGGATGGAAGATAAAGGGTACTATGCACAATACTTGTACGGAAGACATCATTTAATTCCTTCAAAAAGATATGAAGCACTGGGAGAAGCACTGGCAGTTATATTTGATGTTGCCAATGAATCACAAAGCAAATCAATTATTGAAAAATCACCATTAACTGAATTTGGGGCGACTTGTATTTATCCTCAAATTCCAAATATTCCGCCTTATCACAATGATGGAATATGGCCTTTTGTACAATCGTACTGGAATATAGCCGCCGCAAAAGCAGGAAATGAAAAGGTGTTAAATCACGGGTTGGCCTCTATTTACAGAGCTGCCGGTTTATATTTGAGCAATTATGAAAATATGGTGGCTTATACAGGAGATTTTGAAGGAACAGAAATAAATTCACATCGTATGTTGTGGAGTATGGCCGGTAATTTGGCCATGGTGTATCGTGTGTTTTTGGGTATGGAATTCGAAGAAGACGGAATTCTGTTCAATCCTGCAATTCCTAAAAATTATGGCGGAAATAAAAGCTTGAAAAATTTCAAATACCGAAAAGCCATTTTAAACATTGAAGTTGAAGGATTTGGCAATAAAATCGCTTCCATACATTTAGATGGCCGTAAATTGGCAAATGCTAAAATACCCGGCACAATTGAAGGTGAGCATCATATCAAAATTAAGATGATGAACAATGATTTTTCATCAGGCAAAATTAATTTGGTTCAAAATAAGTATTCACTCAGTAATCCCATCGTTAAATTGCTGGGCAATACTTTGTCTTGGAATTCAATCAAAGGAGCGACTTCCTATAATATTTATGAAAATGGCAAAGTCATTAAAACCATAAAATCAACAACCTATCCAATTGATTTAAATCTGTCTAAAGAATATATGGTAAGTGCCGTTGATGCCGATAAAGTTGAATCATTTGTCAGTGAACCTATCTTTATTTCAGAAAAACCTGCTATGAAATTCGAACTGGAAAATTTTATACCAAAAGCCAATTCGGGGTATGTAAATTATAGCGGTAAAGGATATGTGGAATTATCGAATACCACCAACAATAAAATGACATTTTCAATTGATATCCCAGAAGAAGGTGAATATTATTTAGATTTTAGATATTCAAATGGAAGCGGGCCCTGGAATACCGACAATAAATGCGCATCAAGGTCATTGTATGTAAATAAGGATTATGCAGGCGCTATCGTACTTCCCCAGCGAGGATTAAATGAATGGTCGGATTGGGGGTATACCAATTCACATAAGGTATATTTGAATAAAGGAAAAAATGAACTGAAATTAACTTTAGAAAATTGGAATATCAATATGAATGTGGAAATAAACACTGCGATGTTAGATTTTTTAAGGGTACAAAAAATAGCTAACCGAAGCAAAGGCATTTAAAATTAACTTGTTGATAAAACTTTTACTGAGGGGAATTAGAAGCTCTTTACAGTGATATTCATTATGGCCTGAAACAAGCCTGTCGACAGACAGGCAGGTTTAGGCTGAACAACATACTGCTGGAGGTGCAGAGAATTTAGGGCAGCTTCAATTTAAATTCTTCTTTTTTTTTTGATAATGTAAGCCAATTCGTATTCGTCGTATGGATTGCATTAATATTTATGGACGAGTCAAAAAAAGGCCTGCAGGTAGGCAAATGGGAGGATACTCCATACATAGTGTTATAGTGACCATAACACTCCGTCCGAATAAGTCCATTTTTGGGCTGGAAAAAGTACTTAAAAAAGCTCAAAAAAAGGTAAAAAAGTATAGACGAAAAATTAGACTTCAGCAAGATTAATTTCGGTCACAGCACCGCTTTGAAAATCAACAAAAGATAACCTGGCGGCAAAAAAACAAATCAAATAATGTTAAAAATTATGATTAGGCAAAAATAATTTACCTGCTCTTTTTAAGGATATATTTTTTGATATCTTGACTCAAATAATGCCTTATAATTTTTAAGAATTATATGTAATAACATATAATTTACTATCATTTAAAACATTTATATGCTTTAGCATATAATTAAAATAATTAGCGGGTTTAAGAAACTTTTTTAAGATAATCGTGAACCACCTCCGGTTTAATGCCGCTGTATTCGGAGAATTCCTCCGGGGTTACAAATTGGTGCGGATGTTTCCCAAAATAGGCTTTAACACTATGCAAAAGCTTTCTGCCATAGGGTTCACTCCTACCCGTGATAGTTGGACGTCTTTTGGGAATATGCAGGTTCTTGTAATTTTCATCTGTTTAAAATATATTTTTTAGCGGTAACAGATGTTGTTCGCCATTGAGCTTTCCCTGGTGAAATAAAATTTGTAATGCTCGTTTCATTTGATACGCTATCCTAGCGTCATCCATACTTTAATTATTGACGGTCAGAAGCGCTTTTCAGGGAATACCACGAGATGTAGGCGGGCTCGTATGTACAAGGTGCTGCTCACGGACAACATGGTCAAGGAAGCCGCCGAAGTGTTCTCGGCGTATCCCCGCATCGGGGTTGCCGCCGTCGGGACGCTCGAGGAAGCGGCGCTCATCGAGCGCATCGCGGAGTTCGACGCGGTGATCGTCAGGAGCCCCACGAAGCTCACCGGCGCGGTGATCGCCGCGGGCAAGAAGCTCAAGTACATCGGACGGGCCGGCGTCGGCGTCGACAACATCGAAGTGCGGGCCGCGTGGGAACGCGGCATCGTGGTGATGAACGTTCCGACGGGGAACACGATTTCGACGGCCGAGCACACCGTGGCCATGATACTCGCGCTGGCCAGGCGGATCCACGAGGCCGACCGCTCGCTCCGTTCGGGGCGGTGGGATCGAAAGACGCTGATCGG
>JAWOHJ010000159.1:0-5193 GCA_046485225.1 Lutibacter sp.
ATCATACCATTTATTCAACGTTTTAATCGCGTCCGGATAAGCTTCGGCCGTTACCATGCGTTCTGGTTCTTCATTTGGAATATCTTCGCCAACAGTGCCGTCAATATCAATCAAATAATTTTTGATTCCTTCAGGTAAAATTGGGCTTATATGCAGTCCTGCTTCAACTTTTTCGTGCAATAATTTTTCTACATCCTCAGTTTTCATAATAAAAGATTTTTATATTTTTAGTTAGTATTTATTCGTCTTTCCAATTAAGTCGGTCCATTTGGTTGTATTGCCAAGGGGCTCCGTTGTTTTCAATATTTGTCATCATACCATTCAATTCTGTTGGCGCTGCCGATTGTTCCATCACCAAATATCGGCGTAAATCGATAATAATTGAAAGCGGATCTATGTTTACCGGACATTCTTCAACACAGGCATTACAACTTGTGCAGGCCCAAATTTCTTCAGCAGTGATATAATCGTTTAACAACTGTTTGCCGTCATCTATAAATTTTCCATTTTTATCAATGTTTTTACCAACCTCTTCCAAGCGGTCTCTGGTTTTCATCATAATGGTACGCGGAGAAAGCTCTTTCCCGGTGATATTTGCCGGACAAGCAGCAGTGCATCTTCCGCATTCGGTGCAGGTATAAGCATTCATTAATTGCACCCAATTTAAATCAGTAACATCACTGGCGCCAAATTTTTCGGGTGGTGCGGCATTTTCATCAGGCGCAGCATAAGGATCGGCACTTGGATCCATCATCAACTTAACCTCATTGGTTACAGCTTCTAAGTTTGTTAACTGACCTTTCGGTTTTAGATTTGCAAAATACGTGTTTGGGAAAGCCAACAATATGTGCAAGTGTTTTGAATAGTACAAATAATTTAAGAAAATTAAAATACCAACAATATGCAGCCACCAAGCGGATCTTTCAATAATATTTACCGTGGTAAAACTAGATTCCTGAAATAGCATAGCAATATATTGGCTGATTGGATTTCCCAAATTTAAATTTTGAAAATGATTGTCGGTAGCATTCATTAAAAGGAATAACGACATTAAAACCATTTCGAAATATAAAATATTCAAGGCGTCATTTTTTGGCCAGCCTTTCAAATCCTTATTCCAGAAACGCGGAATTTGCAATACCATTCTGCGTATCCAAAATATGATTACTGATACCAAAACAAGAAATGCCAATATTTCGAAAGTGCCAATCAAAAAACTATAGAAACCTCCTAAAACAGAAAAAAAGCGATGCGTTCCAAAAAGTCCGTCGATAATAATTTCCAGCACTTCAATGTTGATAATGATAAAACCTGCGTAAACGATGATATGCAAAATGCCTGAAATTGGGCGTTTTACCATTTTTGATTGCCCAAAAGCAATTTTTAACATATTTTGAAACCGCTCTTTTGGTAAATCGGATCGGTTAATATTTTTGCCAAGTTTAATATTCCTGACAATTTTTTTGCTGTTTTTTACAAAAAACCCAATTCCGATAATTAATAGAATTGCAAATGCGATGTTATCGATATAATTCATACATTTTGATTTTTTGCTGATTTAAATTTTTTTATTGCTGGCTCACTGATTTTTATTTTTCTGTCTCAACCTCTGGTTCAGGTTCTGCTACATAACCTTTATCTTTTTTTCCGAAAAAAGAAAAATGAACAAAACGTTTTGGGTTAAGTTTTATATCGCGCAATAACTCATCCAATTCTTTAGAAGCACTTGTGAGATTATTGTACATTTCCTCATCTTTCAGCAATTTGCCCAAAGTTCCTTTGCCCGATTCAGCATTTGCTATAATACCGTTTAAACTATTCACGGTAGTTTCCAAATTTTTAATAGTTGCACTTAAATTTGAATTTGCCAGAGAATCGGAAAGTTTTGCAAAATTGCTGGTCATTAATTCGGCATTGGTAAGCGTGTTGCCAATTTTGACTTTATTTGTTACCACCATTTCATTCACCGATTTGGAAATGGCATTAAAGTTTGAAATTGTGGCGTTTAGCTGCGCAATGCTTGATTTTAAATCGTCTCTGGTTTTGGCATCCATAATTTCATTGATGCCAACCAATACTGAATCGGCGCTTACGACAGCATTTTCAACTTTTTCGAAAAGTGGTTTTAAGTTTTCGGAAACTGATGTAATCACATCCGCTTCTATTTCGCCTGGCAAATAATCTCCGGGTTTCGCCATATCGCCTTCATAGGAAGGAACCAGCGCCAAAGATTTTCCGCCCATTAAACTAGCGCTGTAAATCTTGGCAATGCTGTTTTTTGAAAATTCTAAATCTGTTTCCACACTAAATTCTACGATTAACCAGCCACGTTTGTTCGGATCTTTGTTAAACCTTACCGCAACAACTTTTCCAACTTCAACACCGCTTAAAGTAACAACACTGGCTGTGCTTAAACCTTGCACATTGCTATATTCCGTAAAATAAGTTTTTGATGGTGTATTAAATAAATTTTGCCCTTTTAAATAATTGTAACCCCATATAAATAGGGCAATTATGACTAAGGATACAATACCTGTTTTTAACTCTCTGCTAATTTTCAAATCGATTCAATTTTAATGGCGTAAAATTACTACTAATTTTTGGGAGTACTAAAAAACATTTTATGATTTTTTAATAACATCTTCAACCGGTATTTTTTTTCCGTTTTCAAATGCAACAATAAAAGCTGAGGTATATCCTTTAGATTTCGCCAATTGGTGCAATTTTTGTATTTCTCCATAATCAGAAGTGCTGCCAAAATAATATTTATAGCTACCATCAACTTGCATACGCTCAACATTGTTGAGTCCTTTAAAATTAGAGGACTTTGTTACTATTTTATTGGCTCCGGATGCAATTTGCACCTTAAATATAATTTTGGAGAAAATATCGCTTGTATTGTTGGCAATTGGGGTATTTGTTTTTGATACCGGATTGTTTTCATTTTTAGCAACATTTGTACTTTGCACAGTATTTAAAGTAAGTTGCTGAATGTATTTTAAAATATCTGATGCAATTGATTTAGAAAATTTATCCTGCCCAATATCGGAATTTAAATAGTTGCCTTCATCTTCATTTGTTAAAAATCCAGTTTCAATTAAAACACTTGGCATAGCTGTTTGGTGTAAAACAACAAAACCTGCCTGTTTAACCCCGCGATCAACCCTTTTTAAATTGTTTGTAAATCCATCTTGTATAATACTTGCCAATTGAATGCTTTGGTCTAAATATTCTTCTTGCATCATCGTTAAACCAATTACCGAGTCGGGTGAGTTTGGATTAAATCCTTTATATTTCACTTCATAATTATCTTCGAGGAAAATAACTGAGTTTTCGGCCTTCGCCACTTCAAAATTCTGTCGATTAACGTGTGTTCCCAAAACCCAGGTTTCGGCTCCGGAAGCTTGTGAATTATGTGCATTGCAATGAATGGAAACAAACAAGTCTGCTTCGGCTTTATTGGCAATTCTTCCGCGCTCCATTAACTCCACAAAAACATCCGTTTTTCTGGTATAAACAACCTTTATGTTTCTTTCCTTTTCCAATATTTCTCCCACCTGCAAAACAATTTTCAAGGCAATATCTTTTTCTTTGACATGATTATGGTTAACCTTGCCAGGATCTTTGCCTCCATGGCCGGCATCTAAGACAACAATAAATTCTTTTTTTTGAGCAAAAATTGACTGATAATTAAATAGGAATGCTGTTAAAAACAATAAAATTAAAGCATGTTTCATTGTCATTTTATTTTTATTTAAGAGTGGTGTGTTCATCAATAATTTTAGTTATTTTTGGCAACTGTTATTTGTGTTTCAAATATTAAGCCATACATTTACAACCAATCAATAATGTGGTTGATTATTTAGGAAGCTAATGTAAAAAAACTTATGCTATCAACCCAATTTAAAAGATATTTTTATAAAAATTTCATTATTAAAACATCTCGTAAAAATAATCATTTTTTATTTTTGCTGATAGTGATTTTTAGCATGCTCAACTTTACAGCTTACACTCAAGAAATTAAAGAAAAATCTTCTGAGAATTTCAAGACCCAACTTAGCGATACCCTAAAAATTCCCAAAAAAGATACATTGGCTGTAAAACCTAAAGATACTTTAGGCATAAAACCAAAAGATTCCATTGCCAAACCAAAAGAACTGTTGGAAAGTATCATCGTTCATAGTGCTGACAGTTTGATACGGCAAGACATGAAAAATAAAAAAATACTATTATTTGATAATGCCCATGTCAATTATAATGACATTGATTTAACGGCAGGTTTTATTGAAATAGATAACAATTCCAGCATTATTACCGCCAGAGGCATTAAAGACAGCATCGGGAACTATTCCCAGCGCCCAATTTTTAAGCAGGGCGCTCAAGAATCAACCCAAGACACTATACAATTTAATTTCAAAACCGAAAAAGCAAAAATTTGGGGATTGAAAACCGAACAACAAGGCATTATTATAAGAGGTGAAGTCAGTAAAAAACACAATGATTCCGTTATTTTTATAGAAAATATTAAATTAACCTCTTCAGAAAAAGAAAAGCCCGATTATTACATTAACATCAAAAGAGCCAAGTTTATTAAAGACAAAAAATTAGTAGCCGGCGCAAGTCAATTGGTTATTGCCGATGTGCCCACACCAATTGTATTGCCTTTTGCCTATGTTCCTTTAACAAAAGGAAGAACATCGGGGGTTTTAATGCCAACTTGGGGTGAAAATAACAGACAAGGTTACTTTTTACAAAATGGCGGCTATTATTTTGTGTTAAATGACAATTTTGATTTGGCACTATTGGGCGATATTTATACCAACGGAAGTTGGGGAATGCGGGCTGAATCGGGCTATGCAAAACGATATCGATTTTCAGGAAAATTTGATTTTAAATATGAAAATTTAATCAATAGCCTTAAAGGTCTCGACGATTATTCAAAATCCACCAATTACAATATTCGATGGAATCATAGTCAAGACGCAAAAGCAAGTCCGAATTCAAGATTTTCAGCTTCTGTGAATTTGGGAAGCAGTAAATATTTTAAAGAATCCATCAATGAGTACAATACAAACGCTTTTTTAAACAATACTTTAAGTTCCTCTGTTTGGCCTTAGAGCGTTTGGGATACCAGGGAACTCGTCAGGCAGAAGAAGCTGATGTGATCGTGCTCAATACCTGTGTTGTGCGCCA
>JAWOHJ010000003.1:0-8732 GCA_046485225.1 Lutibacter sp.
ATAAGTCCGTAAAATGCAGTTTCCCCAACTATATATTGAATGGGAATTTGGTTTTTTAATTTTAGTAGCGAATTTTGCAGAAAATCCAAATCGTCATTGTCCAATTCAAAATTGTGTTCCAGCGCCAACTGAATCCGAGATAAGTGCAATTTAAATTCAATCAATATCGTAAAAAATGACTGAATTTCAGTTTCAGGATATAAATAGGTGAGTTCTGAAAAGAAATGACGTTTAAATTCCTGGATCAACATTACAATTCTTTTAACATCCACAAATTACAGGAATAATGTCCGGTGTCGCCCATCGGCGCATCCAAATCTTTAAATCCGGCTTTTCGGTATAATTTTCTGGCATCTTCCATGTACGGCAAGGTTTCCAAATAACACTGTTCAAAACCAAATTCCTTGGCTTTTTGCAGACAGGTTTCCATCATTCTGCTTCCCAAACCAATGCCTCTAGCTTCGGCTAAAAAGTACATTTTTTGCAGCTCACAAACATTTCCTTCATAATTGTCCAGCTGTTTTATGCCGGCACCGCCAAAAATTTCGCCTTCTTTTTCAATCACATAATAAATGGCTTTTTCGGTGTCATAAGCTTCATACAACGTATCTAAAATTTTATCGGCATATGCAGTCCCAACTTTTGGAACGCCAAATTCAATTAAAATTTTACGGATTACCTTGGCTATTTTCGGATTGTCTTTCAGTTGAATTTCTCTGATTTTAAAGTTGTTATGAGTCATTTTAATGTGTTATTTTTGTGGGGTGAATATACACGAAAAATATATAAATCGCTGCATCGAACTGGCGAAAAATGGCTTGGGCGCTACCTATCCCAATCCGTTGGTTGGCAGTGTTATTGTTTTAAACGATAAAATAATAGGCGAGGGCTGGCACCAAAAAGCGGGCGAACCGCACGCGGAAGTCAATGCCATCAATTCCGTAAAAGACAAATCGTTGCTAAAACAGGCAATAATTTATGTGAATCTAGAGCCGTGTTCTCATTACGGAAAAACGCCGCCCTGCGCAAATTTAATTGTGGAAAACGGCATCAAAAAAGTGGTGATTGGCAGCGTCGATTCCAACAGTAAAGTGAGCGGAAAAGGGATTTTGTATTTACAAAACAACGGATGTAACGTTATTGTAGGGGTTTTGGAGCAGGAATGTTTAAATTTAAATAAGCGTTTTTTTACGTACCATGACAAAAAAAGACCCTTTATTATATTGAAATGGGCCGAAACACATGACGGATTTATAGATAAATTACGCGATGAAAATTCGGAAAATTCCCCAAACTGGATTTCTAACACCTATTCGCAGCAAATTGTCCATAAAATGCGGGCTGAAGAACAGGCAATTTTGGTGGGAACCCATACAGCCTTGAATGACAATCCTAAATTAAACGCAAGAAATTGGTTTGGATTGAATCCGGTTCGGATTGTATTGGATCGATCCTTGAAAATTCCTATTCATTATAATGTATATGATGGAAGCGTAAAAACAATTGTTATCACTGAAAAAGCATCCGTTAAAAGTGTAAACGAAAACACCCTTTTTGAACAGATTGATTTCAGTAAAAATCTAGCCGAACAAATTTGTGCCATTTTGTATGCACAAGAAATTCAATCAGTCATTGTTGAAGGCGGCGCACAAACCCTGCAAACTTTTATAGCTGAAAATTTATGGGATGAAGCCTTCGTTTTTGTCGGAAACAAAAAATTCGAAAACGGACTCAAAGCACCTGAACTAAAAAAAACGCCCAATGAAATTCAGAAAATTTCAGATGACGCTTTGAAAATTTATGTGAATTATTAATTATTCGGGTTTTTCAAACATTTCAATTTTGGTTTCTCCGCTCGATTTTTTAAATCCCCTGAACATTCCTGTTGAGTTAAAATCCCAGTGAACATCGCCGTTTTTATCCAATAAAATGATGCCGCCTTCACCGCCAAGTGGCCCAATCTGGTTAAAGAGCACTTCATGTAAAGCTTCTTTTGGTGTTAAATTTTTGTATTTTATCAAGCTTGAAACTTCATGGCCTGCAACAGTTCTCATAAAATATTCACCGGTTCCCGTACAAGAAATGCCGCAAGTTAAATTGTTGGCATAAGTGCCTGAACCAATAATTGGAACATCCCCAATTCTGCCATATTTTTTATTGGTCATTCCTCCGGTGGAAGTTCCCGCAGCAATATTTCCGTTTTTATCCATCGCCACAGCGCCAACCGTTCCAAATTTATGGTCGTCAATCAATTCATTTTTAATCAAATACGCGGTATGGTCCAATTGTGTTTTTTCCTGTCCTTGAATTTCGCGTAGCTGATTTAATCTTTTTTCGGTAAAAAAGTACGAGCTGTCCACCATTTCAATACCGAATTTTTTGGCCATAATTTCTGCTCCTTTTCCTGAAAGCATCACATGTTCTGAACTGTCCATCACCATGCGCGCAGCCAAAATCGGATTTTTTATATGGTTAACACCGGCAACAGCACCTGCTTTTAAAGTTTTCCCGTCCATAATCGCTGCGTCCATTTCCTGATTTCCCTCACTGTTATACACCGAACCTTTTCCTGCATTAAATAAAGGAGAATCTTCCATCACATTAATGGCCGCCTGAACTGCATCCAAAGAAATTCCGCCTTTTTCTAAAACGGCATATCCGGCATCAAGGGCTTCCTGCAATTTTTGTGTATAAGCATCTTGCTGTTCCTGGGTAAAATATTCTCTTTTAATGCCGCCGGCACCTCCGTGGATGACAATGGCAAAGGAATTTGGTTCTCGCACCGTTTCAGTTTCTTTTTTTGCAGGTTCAATGTCGCACGACATTAAAACGATTGTAGTAAGCAATAGTATTGCAGTTTTTCTCATGGTACTTTATATTGTTTTTCAAATATATTAAAATTAAAATGGAAATTTAGGAATTTGCTTTTGATATATTTGTGATTTAAAACACCAACGATATTTCTGAAAACGATACATATAAAACTATTGAAGTAGCCCAAGGAGATGCGCTTTTTAAAGAAAAAGGCAGCAAATTTATTGGTTATGTTTTTCCTATAAAAAATGAGGATGACGTTAAAATGCACCTTGATGATTTAAAGAAAAAACACCATGCCGCACGTCATTGGTGTTATGCCTGGCTATTGGGTGTTGAAGAGAAAAGCTATCGGGTGAATGATGATGGTGAACCAAACAATTCGGCAGGAAATCCCATTTACGGACAAATATTGTCAAAAGACCTCACCAATGTGTTGGTTGTGGTGGTTCGTTATTTTGGCGGTACCAAATTAGGCGTTGGCGGACTCATAAGTGCATATAAAACAACAGCCAAATTAATTTTGGATGAAGCGGAAATTGTTAATAAGACTGTGAATGTTTCTTTTCAACTGACTTTTGAGTATCAGGATATGGATAAAGTGATGCGAATTATCAAAGAAAATGATCTCGAAATTTTAGACCAAAAAATGAATTTAAATTGTTTGTATTTAATAACAGTCCGAAAAAATAATGCAGCAAAAATTGTTCAATTATTCAATGATTTGCGCTGCCTTAAAATTCAGGAAATCAAGCATTAATATCACGCAGTTTTTTCAACACATATTCGGGTGCCCGGGTTGGTTTATTGGTTGCCATATTTACAAAAACCAGGGTGGTATTTGCTGTTGTCAGCAGTTCATTTTCTTCATTGTATACTTCATAGGAAAATTCAATTTTTGCGGACGGAAGTTTCTTTAAAATTGTTTTCAAAGTGATCAAATCGTCATATTTCGCTGGCTTTAAGTAGTTTATATTTAAATTCATCACAGGCAGCATAATGCCATCTTCTTCCATTTTTTTGTAGGTGATTCCTAATTTCCGAAGCCATTCCGTACGGCCCATTTCAAAGTATTGGGCATAGTTTCCATAGTAAACAAAACCCATCTGATCTGTTTCGCCATATCTTACTCTAAATTGAATTTTGTCTGATTTCATTTTATTTATTTTATGTTCTTCATTGTACGAAAAAAAAAAATAAGAATCAATAGCGATTTTATTTTTTTATACTAAAATTTATTCACATTTTTGTAAAGCCAAAAATAGCTTAAAGATTGCTTTAAGTGAATCAACTAAATTTTAACTTTAAATTTGTTTTCGGGAAAAAATGAGTAAAACTGCATCATCAGTTTGGGAGGAGTGTTTGTCTTTTATCAAGGACAACATTAAGCCACAAGCTTTCAAAACTTGGTTTGAGCCAATCAAGCCGGTGAAACTATCTGGTGAAGCACTTACTATTCAGGTACCTAGCAAATTTTTTTACGAGTGGTTGGAAGAGCACTATATTAAATTACTAAGGGTCGCTTTGGTAAAACAATTGGGAGAAGATGCCAAGCTAATTTACGATGTTCGCATGGAGAACAATTACAGCAGCAGCAATCAGCATACTGTAAAAATTCCAAGTTCCAACAGAAATCCGATGGTTCCGCAGGGAGTTGCTTTTCCAATTGATGTTAATAAGCGTGAATTAAAAAATCCGTTTATCATCCCAGGCATTCAAAAAGTTAAAATTGAATCACAGTTAAATCCAAATTATAGTTTCGAAAATTTTATTGAAGGCGATTCAAACAGGTTGGCACGTTCAGCAAGTATGGCTGTTTCCAATAAGCCTGGAGGAACATCTTTTAATCCTTTGTTGATTTACGGTGGAGTGGGCTTGGGCAAAACGCATTTGGCGCACGCCATTGGTGTGGAAATTAAAGACAAATATCCTGATAAAATTGTGCTGTATATTTCTTCAGAGAAATTTACCCAGCAATATATAGATTCCGTAAAAGGAAATTCCAGAAATGATTTTATTCATTTCTATCAAATGATTGATGTTTTGCTGATTGATGACGTTCAGTTTTTGTCGGGTAAAACCGGTACGCAAGACGTATTTTTCCATATTTTTAACCATTTGCATCAAAACGGAAAACAGGTAATATTGACATCCGATAAAGCACCTGTTGATATGCAGGATATTGAACAACGCTTGCTTTCCCGTTTTAAATGGGGTTTGTCAGCTGAACTTCAAGCGCCTGATTATGAAACCCGTGTTTTAATTTTACAAAATAAACTGTACAGAGATGGGGTAGAAATGCCTTTTGAAATTGTTGAATATATTGCAAAAAACATAAAATCAAATGTAAGGGAATTAGAAGGTGTTTTAATTTCTTTAATCGCACAGGCATCATTTAATAGAAAAGAATTCACCTTGGCTTTAACAAAACAAATTGTAGATAAATTTGTTAAAAACACCAAACGTGAAGTTTCTATTGAATACATTCAAAAAATTGTATCGAACTATTTTGAATTGGATGTCGCTACGTTGCAATCAAAAACACGTAAACGACACATTGTTCAAGCGCGCCAATTGGCGATGTATTTTGCCAAAAGAATGACTAAAGCTTCATTGGCCAGTATTGGTTCTCAAATTGGAAAAAGAGATCACGCCACCGTACTTCACGCTTGTAAAACTGTTGATAACTTAACAGAAACAGACAAGCAATTTAGAAAGTATGTGGATGATATTACCAAAAAACTTACTTTTTAAAACGCTGAAATGACTAAAATATTGATGGTCTGTCTCGGCAATATTTGTCGATCACCTTTGGCAGAAGGAATTTTAAAGTCCAAACTTTTTAGGGCTAATGTAGTTGTTGAATCTGCCGGAACCGGCGCCTATCATATTGATCAAAAACCAGACAATCGTTCTGTAGCTGTCGCAAAAATAAACGGAATTGACATTACCGACCAACGCGCCAGAAAATTCTTGGTGGAAGATTTTGATGAATTTGACCTCATTTATGTGATGGATCAGGAAAATTATCGAGATGTTGTCTCATTAGCCAGGAATAGTGACGACGTATCTAAGGTTAAAATGATTTTAAATGAAGTGTTTCCCAATGAAAATTTAGATGTTCCAGATCCTTATACAGGTGGCGATTACGGATTTAAAAATGTCTATAAAATGCTGGATGAAGCCTGCGACATCATTGCAAAAAAAATAAATCCGAATGGATAACAAAAAGGGTTTTTTATACTTAATACCAACAACTTTAGGTGACAATGAGCCAATGGAAGTACTTCCGGTTTTGGTTAAGGAGATGATTGAACAACTGGATTTTTTTATTGTTGAAAACGAAAAATCAGCGCGAAAATTTATCAAACGAATTGCTCCAGAGAAATCACAGCCTTCATTGACACTTTTTAGTTTGGATAAATATGCAGATCAACTTGAAGTAAATACTTACCTGGATATCTGTGATAAAGGCGTTTCAGTAGGATTACTTTCTGAAGCAGGTGTGCCTGCCATCGCCGATCCCGGTGCAGAAATTGTTAAATTGGCACATCAAAAAAATATTAGGGTTATTCCTTTGGTTGGCCCGTCTTCCATAATTTTAGCGATGATGGCTTCAGGGTTTAACGGTCAAAACTTTGCGTTTAATGGCTATTTACCCATTGACGCTTCTGAAAGAAAAGAAGCCATTAAAAGTTTGGAAAAATTGTCAAAAGATAAAAATCAATCGCAAATTTTTATTGAAACACCGTATCGGAATGAAAAATTATTCATCGATTTAAAAAGTACTTTAAATCCATCAACAAAACTATGTGTGGCTTGTGATATTACTTTAACGGGAGAATACATTAAAACCCTAGAAATTAAAGACTGGAAAAACGAACATCCTGATTTGCAGAAAAGACCATCCATCTTTATAATTCATAAAGAATAAAAAAGGCCTGAATAGTATTATTCAGGCCTTTTTTATAATCTTTAAAATGTATTGGATTACATTACCTTAGGATTTTTATCCGCTTTGATAATTGAAGTGTCATAACCTCCAAATTTTTTCAGGTAATGTTGCATTGAAGAGCCAAAAGCATCTGTAAATTGATGTTTTCCATTGGTTTTCAAATATTGCTTAATGTTCCCTGTTCCTGCCAGATGCGCAGCGGCTAAGACGCCTGACTCCGTAATTTCTATACCGTTAATTTTTTTACCAACCTTTTTTTCAATTTCTTTTCTCAAAATCCATTTATTAAGGGAACACAAGGCCATAAATGCATCTTCTTGCAATTCTGTGTTTTCTAAGAAATGTTCTTTATCATGAATATTGAATCTCTTCAAGGTCGACTCTCCAAATTGATATTTACCCAAGTATCCAAAGGAACTGACAATGTCATATCTTCCTCCCGATTCTCTAAAAGCCAGAGCTTCTTTAAATCCATTGAATGATTTTCCCACAAAAGGAATGTTGCTTTTTATGGTTGGGGAAACTTCTTTTTCGGTCGGGACCAGAGCGATTTCGGTGGTAGAATTAATTGTACTGCTAACGACTTTTTTATCTTTTGTAAAACTTGATATAAAAACGCCTACGGTCAGTAAAATTGTAAAAAATATTGTTTTTTTCATAATTTAATGGTGTTTGGCCTATTAAATTTCAGGTGCAAATGTACAACTTATTTTTTAAACAGTAGAAAAAACGCAAAAAGGCCTTTTCTTTTAATAAAAATTTAACAAAAATTAATTTTTATTGCATTAAAATTAAAAAAATAAAATTCCGATAAACGCTCTGTTTAACTGGGCAAACCTGTCCTTTGCGAAATAATTATGAAGTTATCTGTTAACACCTTGTTTGTTTAACCATTGTTGGTACTTTGCGGCATTTTTATTATGTTCGTCTAACGTTTTTGCAAACTCATGGGTTCCAAAAGTGCTAACACTGGCGCACATAAAATAATAGTCGTGATTTGCCGGATTAAGAACCGCATCTATGGAAGAAATATCCGGCATTGAAATTGGGCCCGGAGGCAACCCTGTATTTTTATAGGTATTGTAAGGTGAGTCAATTTGTAAATCTTTCGAAAAGACACGTTTAATGACCATATCATATCCCAATTTTGCTTTTATGGCAAAAATAATGGTTGGGTCAGCTTGCAAGGGCCATCCACTTGCCAATCTGTTTAAGTACAATTTGGCCACTGTGGGTCTTTCACTTACTGTTGCTGTCTCCTTTTGGACAATGGAGGCAAGTGTTATGACTTCATTTTGAGTTAAGTTCAATTTTTTTGCTTTTTCCAACCGGTCGGGATTCCAAAATTTTGTGTATTCATCCTTCATTTTAGCCCTAAAATCCTCGGCAGTTGTATTCCAATAAAACTCATAAGAGTTTGGAACGTACATTCCAAGAGCATTTGTGGCGCTAAACTCCGATTCATCTAAAAAAGTTTGATCTGTAAAAGCTTTTAACAGTGTAATTGAATCGGCTTCAATTTGTTGGGAAATTCTTCCTGCAAGTTTTTCAAAAGTGTCCTGGTTATTAAATGATAGGTTAACCATAGTCTGGTTGCCGCTTCTTAACATTTTTATCAAGTCAAAGTTACTCATTCCTTTAGAAATTTTATATTTCCCGGGTTTAACAGCTTCCGGATAATTTAATTTTTCGGCAACCCAAACAAATGGTTTTACTCGTTTTAAAAAAGGACGTGCTAAACTTTCAACTTCCTTAAAATCACTGTTGGTGGGAATATATAAATAACCATCTTGAACGGTATTGGCGTTAAATAATTTGCTGTAAAGGCTGTAACCTATAACACTGCCAAGAATTAACAATAGACTAAATATTAACAGAAAAAGTTTTTTAGAATTCATTGGGGTTTTTTATTAATTGATATTGAATTTCATCTTTATAGGAATTATTGGCATAAATCCATTCC